>NZ_AZAY01000005.1 GCF_001021165.1 Marinitoga sp. 1197 | reverse complement strand
ACCCCTATTTTTATTATACCAGGATTACTTGGACTTTGTCGACAGTCTGTAATAAAAAAATCCTGCAAAGCAGGATTTTTTTATTTTTCCATCTTTTCGAGACATTCTTTACAATACCCTCTAATATATAATTGTTGATCAATAATCTTATTTTCTTTTTCAAGACTTGAATCAATTGAAATTTCTTTAATATCAAAATCAAAAATTTTCCCACAACTTATACATTTAAAATGCCCGTGTAGATGTGTATTGATATCAAATCTCGCTTCATTTTCCTCAATAGTTATAACAGTTACCAATCCTTTAGATTGAAATAGTTTTAATGTGTTATATACTGTTGTTTTAGACAACGTTGGAATTGTTTTTACCAATGCCTTATAAATCATATCAACATTTGGATGAACCTGATTATCCATAAGATATTTATAAATTTGTATACGTTGCAAAGACGGGGATATGTTTTTTTCCCTCAATATTTCGCTAATATACTCAATCTTTTCTTCAGTACTCATATAATCACACCCTCTCAAATTTGTATTAATTTCATTTCTAATTTAATTCTATACCATTTAAGAAAAAAAATCAAGTCTTGATACATTTCCTTAATTTTTGTGATATAATTGTATTAATAATTTCAAAATAGGAGGGATAAGATGAGAAAAACTATTATTATTTTACTATTTTTATTCCTTTTCATAAATACCTTCGCTCAAAGTTTTACAAAACTTTATTCTGAATTTAAAGTTATTAATAGTTATCATAAAATTCATGAAATGAAAATTTTATTAGAAGAATTAAGTTCATACACAAATGATGCTTCAATACTCGCTTTATACTGTAACGCATTAACAGAATACGCCAATTGGGGTGTCGATAAAAATAAAAAAGAAGAAATTTACCAGAAGGCAGTTGAAATTGGAAAAAAAGCTGTAGAATTAAATCCAAACATCGGCTATTCTCATTATGCTTTAGGAGCTGCGATTGGCCGTCTTGCCCAATATAAGGGTATTGTTTCCAGCTTGTTTATGCTTGGAGATTTTGATACTCATATAAAGCAAGCTATAAAACTTGACCCGACATTGTATACTGCATATATTGCTCTTGGAATGAGATATAGAGATGTCCCATGGCCATTAAATGATTACAAAAAATCCGAAAAATATTTATTAAAAGCTGCCGAAATAGAGCCAGGATATGTTAACACATACTATGAATTGGGAATTTTATATAAAATATGGAAAAAATATGATAAAGCTAAACAAATGTTTGAAAAAGTTATTTCAATGCCTTTGCATCCTGATTGGATAGAACAAGGAAAAGAATCAAAAGAATTATCTAAGAAAGAATTAAAAGAATTACAATAAGCATCTTTCATTATTCCCATATTTCTGGTTCTATTTCTAATTCTACATTATATTCATTTTTTACTGTTTTCTTTACATAATTTATAAGGTTTAATACGTCCGAAAATTTTGCATTTCCTTTATTTATGATAAAACCCGCATGTTTTTTTGAAATTTGCGCTCCCCCGATTGAATAACCTTTTAATCCCAGTTTTTCAATTGTGGTTCCAACATAAAAATCCGAACGTGGCCTCTTAAATATACTTCCTGCACTAGGATATTCGAGAGGCTGTTTTTCCCATCTTTTAATAGACATATCTTTCATTTTTTTATTGATTTTATGTTTTTCTTTCTTAACCATCTTTAGCTTCGCACTTAAAGCTATATATCTCCTTTCCTGAAATATACTTTTTCTATAATCAAAACTCAACTCATTTTTATTTAATTTTTTAATTGTTTCTTCTTTTAAATCAAAAACTTCTACTTCATTAATAATATTTGAAATCTGTCCTCCATATGCTCCCGCATTCATAAACAATGCTCCACCCAAAGTACCTGGAATTCCACAGGCAAACTCCAAACCGGATAACGAATTTTCCATTGCTATATATGATAATCGCGAAAAAGGAATACCAACTTCAGAACAAATATATTCATCTTGAATATTATAACCTGTTAAAAACTCTGTACTAACAACAACAAAATCCATATATTCATCCTTTACAATAAGATTTGCTCCTCCACCTATTATTCTAAAATCAATATTTTTATTCTTTAAATACATTATTGCCTTTATAAATATTTCTTTGGTTTTTGGAATAACAAATAATGGAACTACTCCTCCTAATTTAAAAGTTGTATGCAATCTAAGAGATTCATTGACTAACACATTACATCCTAACAAATATAAATCTCTACCTATTTCCATATTCACTTTAACATCCACTCCAACATTTCAGAAATTTCCTCTCCAGCAGGATGAATTTTTACCTCATTAAATAATTCTCTTTTCTTAAAAATCATTTTTTGAATCGAATCAAGAATAAGAGCTTTCTCTGATTTCGTTATATTCTCCATATATTTGTTTAATAAATAATTTATACTTTTTTTCGTAGGCAATTCAGCTAAAGCCATTATTGCCAATTCCTGAATATCTCCTTTATCATCTAAAAATGTGGATAAAATATCTATATATTTTTCATCTTTAGTTATTCTCAACAAAGCTTCTAATATTATAGGAAAAGCTCTTTCATCAGAATATAAATTCATCATTCTTTCCAGATATGGCTTCAACTCCTGACATTCCATCTCAGATAATACATCTATCAAATATAGCATCACAACATCATCCAGATTTCTTCTTTCGAATCTTTTTATAAATTCATTAAAAAGATACTTTTTTGCTTCATCACCTAACACATCAATTATATCTGTTATTAGAGAATATGTTTCTGAATCACTATTTTCCATCATGTCTATCAAAACAGGTATAGCATTAACTCCCTTTTCTTCTATTATTCTCTGAATCACATCTTCACGTCTCATTTTCAGCCACCTCTTTATTAAAGACTTCTTTATCAATAATTATTTCTCCATACATTTCTTTAATTTCTTCTAATCTTTTTTTATCATCTAATTCAATAATTTGAGAATATATTTCATTATTTTTATCAATTTTATATATTTTAAAATGTTTATCTGCATAATTAGCTACTTGCGGCATATGAGTAATCACTATCAATTGTTTAACTTTTGAAAATTCTTTTAATTTTTTTCCTATTACATCCGCAATTCTCTGACCAACTCCAGAATCTATTTCATCAAAAAGCATTGTTTCAACCAAATGCGATTCACCAATTACCTTTTCTACTGCCAAAATAATTCTGGACAATTCCCCACCAGAGGCTATTTTTTCTAAAGGTAAATACGGTGATTGAGGGGTAGTTTTAGCCAATATACGAATACTATATGTTCCATATTTTCCAGGTTCTTTTAATTTTTTAAAATCAAAAAATATTTCCGCATATTTCATATTTAAAGCTAAAAGTTCTTTTTTTATTTTGTCCTCTATTTTTCTTAATATTTTTTCTCCTTTTACTTTTATTCTTTCACCAATTTCAAATAATTCTTTCTTTTTACTTTCAATCATCGGATTAATTTCATTTAATATTTTTTCTAAATCATCTAATTCCTTTAATTCAATTCTAAATTTTTCTAAATTTTCAAAAACATTTTCAAGCGCAGGACCATATTTCCTTTTTAAATTCATTATTTCATTAAGTCTATTAGCAACTTCTTCTAATCTTTGAGGATCTAAATCGAGATCATACAACTTAGATTCTAGACTACTGTATAATTCACTTATCATATCCTGAATAGAAATTGCCATATTTAACTCTTCTTCAAAACCATAATTTGAAATATCTGAAAGATCTTCTACAATCTCCCCAATAAATATATCTATATTTTTCTCCTCATCCTTTAAAATAGCCATTGACTTTTCTAATTTACTTTTTATTTCTTCTATATTACTTAACTTTTTATATTCAATCTTCAATTCTTCATCTTCATTTTCTCGTGGTGATATATGTTCTATTTCATCTATTTGAAAATTCAAAATATCGATTTTTCTATATATTTCAGACGGATCAGTAGGAATATTATTCAGCTTTTCTTTTAAAGATAAATATTCTCTATATTTTTCTTCATAATTTATAATTAAATCAACTATATTTTCCTTAAATATATTATATGCTATTTGATTATGATATTTTGGATTTCTTAATAAAACTTGCGAATTTTGGGTATGAACTTCCATTATATATGAACCCAGTTTCTCTAAAATAGTTTTTGGGATAATAGTACCATTTGCCCTGAAAACAGATCTCTTTTCATTAAATTTTACATTAAGTATTATTTCATTGTTTTCTGTGATATCTATATAATCCTTTAATTCATTTTTTACTTTATCATCAACAGTAATATATGCAGAAATCGATCCCTCTTTATTTCTTAAGTTCTTTGGAACCTTTCCACTTAATAAAGAAATTAAAGCTTTTACAAACATCGATTTCCCTGCTCCAGATTCGCCGGTAATAATATTTATTCCTTCAGAAAAGTCCACATTTACATCTTTAAACAATCCAAAATTTTTTATCGCCAATGAATGGATCATATGGCACCTCCACTTTTTCTTTTCTAAGTATATTTTACATCATTTTCTTTAAAAATAAAAATTAGATTGTATGAAAAATGAAAATATATTTTTTATTTACCTGACATAAATTTGACCAAATATTATATATATGTTATAATATTCTTAATATAAAAAGAAAGGAAATATAATATGAAACACTATAAATTTAATCTAAAAAATAAGAAAGAATGGTTATTATCTCAAACTCGTGAGGTAAATGTTAATATTGAAACTATATATAGTTTTAACAATTCTTTCGGTATTGAAAGAAATTGGATTATTTTAGATAGTCATAATTCAATAAAAAAAATAAAAAGATTACTTCTTCCAGATAAATGGATTATGCTTACTTCATTTCAAACCTCTGATAATTGCGATATAAAAGATTATTTAATTTACATAGATTTTGGAAAATATTCAAAAAAAAATGACATAATTGAATTCTTTGATTTAGAATTAGATATTATTATTAAAAGGGACATGGCATTTAATATAGAAGATATGGATGAACTAATCGAGGAATTTAAAAAAGATAATATTATTAACTATGATTTTTTTTCTATATTGCTTGAATCAACGCGTTTAATAAATTCTTTCCAGAAATACAAAAATCCCATAAACTCATTGATGAATGAAATAAATAAAGAATCTATTGAGTGGCTAATTGATTTAGGATAATATGCATTATACATATAAATATATAATAAAAAAATAATTGGGTGAGAAAATGATAAAATATCTTGTAATAGGAAAAAAAGATGAACTTAAAGAAATTATAAATGAAATAGAAAAAAAATCAAATGGAAAAATTATATTTGGTGATTTTTTAAATCCATCACCAGAAGTTTTTATGGAAAAAATTAAATATCATGATAGAATTTTAATTGCTGATCCCAAATTAGAAATTTATATAAAAAATGAGTTAGAAATTGTTAAAAATAAAGGAATAATTATTAACATACTTCCAGAATTGGCAGAAAGATATTTAAAAAGAATACCACTTGATGTTTTAAAAAAATTTGAATATTATTATTCTGAATTTTTTTTAAGTAAAAAGGAAAATAGAATTTTAGATTTAACATTAGCCTTAATTTCACTAATATTGACTTTTCCCCTTTTTATAATAATATCAATAATTAACCTATTAACCATTGGGAAACCTATAATATTCAAACAAATTAGGATCGGAAAAAATAAAGAAAAATTCTTGATGTATAAATTTAGAACTATTCACAATGAAAAAGTTCATTCATTTAGCAAATTTTTAAGAAAAACAAGGCTGGATGAAATACCTCAATTTTTAAATGTATTAAAAGGAAATATGAATTTTATAGGACCAAGACCAGAAATGCTTAGTTTCCATAAAATGTGCGAAGAACATATCGATTTTTACAATTATAGATTATTTGTAAAACCAGGAATAACAGGTTGGGCTCAGGTAAAATATAAATATACAACATCACTGGAAGATTATAAAATAAAAACAGAATATGATTTATATTATGTGAAAAATAAAAATCTTTTACTTGATATCAAAATATTATTATTAACTTTTTTAGTAATTTTTAAAGATAACGGTTCATTATAATATTTACAAAATACGTTTTTTATGATATAATATAGATTGATATGGCCCCATAGGATAACGGCTAGTCCATCGGATTCTCAGTCCGAGAGTCGGGGTTCGATTCCCCGTGGGGCTACCATGCGTAATCCATACTTGTATGGAAAACGGCAGTGCTGAAGTTATTAATCGGCACTGCCTTTATTTTAAATTACAATATCTTTATCATTTCTTCACTTTTAGCTATATCATCCGGACTAACAAATTCAAGATTTTGTTTTATATCAACTCCAGCATCGTGATAAATTCTTGCTATCAATTCACTACATATGTAAGCATTCGGATTATCAAAATTTAATGAATCTTCAAAATTTTCTTCATCAGCAACTATTCCAATTATTTCTGAAACAGAATTTAATATTAAACTTTGTAGATCATAAGGTCTTGCTATATATTTTGTAGTTTCTCCATTTACAAATGCTTTTAAATCTTCTTTTATTTTTTCTCTTATTATTGTTTTTACTCTTTTGTTTCTATGTCTATAAACATCGAAATGTCTAAGTATTTCTAATGGATATTTTGCAATATGCACTCCATTTAGCCATGCAGCCATAATATATCCATTTCCTATATACATTTCTGCGTGTAAATAATCTTGATCAGTTATATTCTTTATTAATTTAGCTATATTTTGCCCTAAAACAGACGCTATAATTTTGTATGTTTCAACTTTCTTTGTTGGCAATAATAAAACATCTCCTATTTCTAATTTCATTTTCCCACCTTCTTTAATCTAAAAAGATATGCTTTCTTTTCTTTAAGATAAACATAATCTTCTATTATATATCCTGGATATTTTATGGCCAAAATATTTATTGCATCTTCATAATTATTATCATATATGACAACATCAATAATTTGATCTTCTTCTTGATTTAAATACTCCTGAACTTGCGCTGTGTTTTGCTCTTGATATTGCAATGTTTCTATTCCAAAAGGTAATAAGAAAGCAAAAATTCCAGCAACTATTACTAACCATACTTTCCAGTCTTTCAAATCCATTATTTCACTCCTTTCTGAAGATTAAGATAAAACACTATACTTTCAATTATTGTGTCTAATAGATTGTCAGATATTTTTATATGCATTTCTGATAAAGCTTTTTTGGCCAAATTCATTGCAAGTTTTTTCTTTTGTTCTCCGTGCAAATTTTTTAGATTTCCAATTTGTTCTACATATTCCACGACATGAGTAACAATCTTCCTAACAATTTTAATTTTGCTCTCCATCTTTTTTGAATGTAGTAATAAATTCCCTAAGAAAAATGCAACGCCTACTAATACATACACAATAATTTCCATAATTTCACTCCTTTCTAAAATGTAATAAAAAAAGAGGCTTTTTCAAGCCTCTTCAAATTTCTTTATTTTAATATCATTTTTTAGTTCTTTTTTAAAAATTTCTCTTTGAACACTTGTAACTACTCCAAGAACAGTACATTCATTTTCCCATACTTCTTCTATGCCGTTTATTGTTGGTTGTATGTTATAAAAGAATATTCTTCCATCAAACCTGTTACGAGCGCATCTTTTCAAAACTTTTTTATTTTTATAATATATAACTACGTCATTTCCTGGTTCATATTCTTTTTTTTCATAATAAACTATATCTCCTTTTTTATAAGTTGGTTCCATTTTATCATCATCAACTAAAAGTTTATTTGACAGTTTCTTATTATACGGTGGTAACGGAATTATTCTTTTGTTTGTTAATAATTTTAAAATTTCTGATTCAATTGTTTTCTTTGTAAATTCATCCAAATTTTCGTTTTCTTTCAAAAACTTTTGAAGTTGTAATGCTCTTAATCGATTTTCTCTTTGTTTCCTTAATGAAATTACATCCTTTATTTTTGATAATTTTTCAATTTCTGTTTTTTTGTTTTCAATTTCATATTTTCCATATTTTCTTATTGAAGGTAATACTTCATGAGTGATCCATCTCTTAAATTCTTTTGCTTGTGTTTTTTTGCTTCCAAGTATTGCATTGTAAAGTCCTGATTCGTTGATTATTTTTAATCCTCGTGTTGGAATTTCAAAACCGACATTTTGTAGGTTTTTACTATTAATCAACATTTGCTCATCTCCATCCAACCTTCTCGTCATTGCTTCGGTGTCAGTATATCCTAATATGGCAGCAACATCTTTACCGACCCACCAAGGTTCTCCATCTCTTAACAATACTCTCACTTCATTACTTTTAAAATTAAATTTAACTAAATTTGCCATAAACATCCCTCCAGTGTGGTATAATATATTTGTCGGTTTTGCAGAGGTTGTGGCTCTGCCACCGGTTTCCAGTGTGGCCGGTGAACCGACATTTTTATTATACTCTATTTTTTATATATTGTCAAGACTATATAAATTTTAATTTATATTGAATATAATTTATATTTTTAGTATAATATATATGGGTGCATATATATTATGGAGGAATTAATATGATAAAGCATAAAGTAAAAAAAATATTGAATGAAAAAAATAAATCAATATATTGGTTAGCCCAACAAACAGGATTGAGTTATCCTAATTTGCATAAAATGATTAAAGATAACACACATTCTATAAACTTTGACACACTAGATAAAATAATGAAAGCTTTAGAAATAACTGATTTTAATGAAATTTTAGAATTGGTTAAGGAAGATGATTAAAAAAATCAGATGAATTTGTATCGCCCATTTTGGGCGGTACATTTTTTTTTTGTATTCATCATTTTCTAACTAAAATCTCTTATTTTTTATATTAATTTCCACAAAAATGCATACCACATACAACATTTTGCGTTTTCTGATACTTTTAATACCAAATGTAATAATTTACATATAAAATAAAAAATAACACCCTTATAGAGTGTTATACGTTTTAAGAAAATATTTCATTTCAATTTCTCATTCTTTAATCAATTATTCTGAAAAAAGTATGTACAACTTTATCAAAAATCACAGGTTCAACTTTAAAAATTGTACTCGGTTTTTTACCTGACAAATTAAAAAAGAAAAGATCGTTATATTTTTTATTACCTGCATTGAGTTCTATAAATGCTCGATCCACTGCCTTTATACTTTCTTCCATTTTTTCTCTTGAAACATCATTTATTATAATTTCTCTTCTGTATCCAAGAAAATCTTTTTCCAATGGATTAAATCTATACTTTTTCTGATGAAACCATCTGTTCCAACCAACACAAGCAATTAGATATTTTTCAAAAAAGCTACAACTTTCAGCTTCTCCCATAACTGCGATAATAAGCTTTGCTCTATAATCTTCCCAATTCATTTACATCACCTCTGAAAAACTTTGTATAATAAAATTATGATCGTAATTACATTTGTACCTATTAACCCCAATACCCATTTTCCAACCGAACTATAAAACCATTGACTTGCTTTTTTGGGAATTAGTCCGTTATGAAGTTCTCCGTCTATTCCATCTATTTTATTTTCTAATTTATCGAAACGTTCATTTATTATTTTTAATATTGTTTCTTGAATAGCATCTTGTTGCATTCTATCTTTCATTTCTTTTTCAAGTTGCTCTATTCTTTTTTCATACGGACAATTTTCATAGTGCATAGTTTCACCTCGCTAAAACTTCTATTTTTTGCGTTTTGTTTGCAAACAATCTTATTTTAAACATCCCTCTTGCTGTCGGTGCAAGTAACTTTTGCACCGCATATTTTTCATCTGTCCAAGATGGAACAGTTATACCAATTATGTCTTTTTTTCTGATTTTTTTATTTTTCGAATCATATTCAAATATAGAAAATTTATGCATTTCTGGAATATGAGTATGTCCTGTTAGGTAAATATCTACTCCGGATATTACATCAAAAAAATAACGATGTTGCCTCATACTTCTTTCAGGAAATCTTCCACCTGAAGAACCATGATGACAAGCTATTTTGTAATTGATTCTGTTTTTTTGTCCAACTAATTTTTTACCATTTTTTAAATTAATATCTATAACCATAAGATCATCTGTATAAGGTATGTTTTTTTCTTGACATAATAATGCTATTGGATCAACACCAACTTTTCTCCATGTTCTTCTTTCATGATTTCCACCTATCACTCCCAGTATTCTATCTTTAAATTTATCAAATAAACTACTAATTTGCTTCAATGTACCTTGTGGGTTATCTTTTTGTGAATATACATCCCCTAATGAATTAACTATTGCATTATCTATGAGATCACCAAGAAATATGATTTTACCTTCTTCTTTTTCTAATGCTTTTATTACATCATGGATATCAGAGTTTTCACTTCCAATATGAAGATCACCAACTGGAATAATATCAATAAAATCTTTTTTATATTCATATGTTGCAACTTCCAAAATTCCACCTCCATATAAAAAAAAGAACCCCAGAGGGTTCGTTTGATTTCGTTTAATATTGATATCATTTATTATATATTTCTTTTAAAATTTTTTTATGCTTTTTCTTAACAAGTTTACTTATCAAAACACCTTCAATTAATTTATTCAGTATTTTTTCTGAAATCTTTCCATCTTTATATAGTTTTCCAGTCTCTTTCATATTTTTTATTTCTTGTGGAGTAATTATTTTTAAATTCCAACACTGAAATGCCGTTTTTTGATTGAAATACCCAGGAAGTTCTTCTGGATTTACAATTACTAAAGCTTTTGCATTTTCTTTATTCTTTTCTCTTCGTCTAATTGCCTTATTTATTTTAGATGTTGCCATGACTGCTATTATTTCATCCGGAATATAACCATCATTATTTAAAACTACAAAATAATGATAATTTTCTATTTGTTCATTTTTAAAATATATAATTCTTCCAGGACATATTTCTAAATCAACATAATAAAGTTTTGAATAAATAGAAATATCATTTTTATCCATCTAGTTCCCACTCCATGGATTCCATAAATTCTTCTCTTGAGATACTTAATGTTTCCTTATCTAAATCAAATGGGTCTTTTTCAAATCCATATTTTTTAAGTTTTTCTAAATTTTCTTTTGTTATATTTTTGAAAAAATCTTCTGTATTCATAATAAATCTTGAATATTCTTCCGCTTCTAAAATATATGATTTTTCATTCCATTCGGGATATAAATGAGTTATTTCAGCTAATTCAAAAGGTTGAAATTTAGAAAATGTTTTCCAAGCAAAATTAAGAGCTTCAATATCTGTTTCTGAGAATTCGTCGAAATCCACATCTTTTTGTGATTTTATATCGTAAATTTTTTCAGTTTTATTAATTAATGTTTGCATATAATTTGTATAATATTTTGATTCCTTTTCATCAACTTGAAACTCGCTGGAAGTTATCAAATCTTTTATTTCAGATTGAACAGGTCCAAGTTTCATACCAACATATGTTGGAGAGCATATTAATCTTCCGTATTTTCTTAAATGATATCTTTCTGCAAAATATAAAAGTTTTATAGCTTTTAAATAATTTATTTGATTACCATTCTTTCGAGCGAACCAATTAAGAATTTGAACAGCTTTTTTATAATCAAATCGCACTTTCTCACCCCCTCAGTATAATTATCGGGCACTAATTGCATTATTATTATACTACTTTTTTCTAAAAAAATAAAGTGTTTTTTGACTGAGAGGAAAAAAAGAACCCCGAAGGGTTCGTTTAATATTGAAACATAATAGTTGTTTGCCCTGCAAGGTAATCTTTTATGACAGATATATTTCTTATATTTTTTTCTAATAATATATTTTCATCCTGTTTTATGAGTAAATTTTCACCGATGTTTAAATTTTCTTGAACTATTTCTTTAATAGTTACAAAAACTTGTTTGTTTTCAACATTTTCTCTAACCTCACTTAAATTTTGAAATTGATTATTTCCATACTGAATAGTTATCATATTTTTGCCTCCTTAATATTGTAGTAGATATTCTACAAATATATAAACCTGTACTCTCGTAAGGTTATCCGCTGAAATTTCTATTTTATCTCCATTAGACACAGTTTGATTTGTTATAGTTATTTCATTATCAGTCGCCACTGTTCCTAAAGTTGTTGTTCCTTTTTTTATTGTAATCGTTGCTGTTGCTGTACTTTCATAAATTCCATACGTTAAACTATGTGTATGCGATGGAATAGATACTGAATGCGTATGATTTAAATCTGAAATTGAAACATCATGCGTATGATTAAATTGCGATACACCGATAGAATGTGCATGACTTCCTGCACTTCCTGTTGAACCACTAAATGAATGTTGATGAGAACCTGCAGAATTTGTACCTGAAAAATCATCTTTAAGAGTATGGCTATGATAACCATTCGTATACGTCCAATCTGAGTATGAATGTGTATGACTCCCTGCTGCATCAGCCGAAAAAGTGTCTCCAATATTCACATCTATGTTCAACCAAGTTGCACCACCTGTTGCTACTGTCATATTTGTTGGGAGACTCGAGCCCGAAGTAACTGACGAACTACCTCCAGAAGATGCTCCTTTTGAGTATGCTCTGAATTTTTCCGCTTTTACTATTATTCTAGCTATTCCTGTTCCTGTAGTTGTTCCTGAAGCGTTATCCGGGATGTAAATTGGTATCGATAAACTTTTCGCACTATCTATTTGGTCTATTGCTGTTAAAGCATAAATCTGCCTAATACCTGTTCCTGACAAAATACTTTTATTACCTGAAGAATCATTTATTTCAATCTTTCCATTTACTTTTATTCCATCAGAACTATCTGACAATACTCCTTTCCCGATCTCAATATCTCCATTACTTATTGAGATTTTATCATTATCTAAATCGAATTCTGTTGTTCCTGTATTTCCTTGAATTTTTCCAGAATTTAAAATCCCGACGTTGCCTGTAATTGCTGACAATTGGCTAACATTCATATGATTTGCATATATTTTATCTGCAACCATCAAATCACCAATTATACTTCCCTCTGGCGCATTTTCAGGCGTTAGTGTGATTGTTGGTGCAAGATTAACTTCTGTATATCCAACTGGCATGATTTGGTTAATTTCATCTACAAGACTATTTGTAAAATAAGCGATAGCACCTTTTGGAAGTCCGAAAGCTGGTTGCATTATTAATTTATCTGCTGTAATACTTCCTGCAATTAATTTGCTTCCTGATATTGTTCCGTCAATTGTTGCATCTCCATGCACGACAAATTGATTTGCATCTATAACTATTTTGCCGTTTTGAATAGAAAGTTCTGTTGCTTGAAGTGTTCCATTTTCATCTTTTGCTACAACTCTTAAATTTATTTCATTTACTAATTGCTGAAACGTACTCCAACGATTCGATGCTACATTCAAATCCGCTAAATCAGCATCAATTGAAGAGACTTCTGCAACTGTTGATGAAATTTGAGACGCATTTTGTTTTATCGCAGAATACTGCGTCGGGTCATCTGGCGCACTATTTAATTTCGCAACAACATTTGTAATGCTATCAGCATTTTGTTTTATTGCTGAATACTGCAAAGGGTCGTCTGGGTTGCTTGAGAGTTTTGCTACAATATTTGTAATATTGTCAGCATTTTGTGTTGTTTTTGAATACAAAGTCTCTGTGTCTCCTAAATCATTTATTCCAGTCTTCGCTACTAAATTGGTAATATTCCCTTCGTTTGTATCTACTCTTTGAATAACGGTTGTAGTTTCTTCGTTTAATGATTCATAATCTCTAAGTTCAACATCATATCCAACTGGTTTAATTTTATTTACTACATCAAACAAGCTCCACGGAAAATACGCAATCGCTCCGTCTGGTATTTTTATACTTGACATTTTTTGTATTAAATTTACATCATCATTTATATTTTGAACATCTGTTTGTAAAGTAGAAAATTCTTGCTCTGATTCACTAAAAGACTTTGATGCAACTTCTACTTGCAATGAATTAGATGAATTTCCTGAAAAATCAACCGCTTGTATTTGAATTGTTTTCGTTGTGTTCGGATTCATTTCAATTCTAATATTTGTTGTTTCACTTCTGAAAGAATTTGTCCCGTCAATAACAAGAAAATGCGAAAAATCTTCCTCTTGTGGCTCTTGCAACTTCACTATTGCTGCAGCATACAAACTTTCTACAGAGATTAATGTTGGTATTGCTGGTGGTATTTCATCTTTTGCGCTTGTTATTTGTTGCACTGCACTCCATACCGATTTTTTGCCTTCTGCGTCTAATGCTCTAACTTTTGCATAAACTGTTTTATTACCTGCTACTTCAAACTTCACAAGAGTTTCTGATGTTTTGATATAATTCCAATCAATACCGTCATAGCTCCAAGCAAGTTCATAACCTATAAGATCCGTTTCTGTATTTGCATCCCAAGATGCTTTTACAAAACTTAATCCATTTTCATTTATCGTTGTTAATGTGAGATTAGCGGGTGCTGAAGGTTCTGCTCTATCTAAAAAGTTCGTTCTGTCATCTACCTCTTGCGTTTGTGTTTGAAGCTCTTGAACTGCCCCAGAAATTTCTTCTACAGTCTTTACAACATTAGGTTTTTGTATTTCTTTTGAAACTATTTGTTGTGTTATTTCTTTGTTTGATATATCAAAGTTTATATTTTTCCATTCTACAAGGTTTAACTTTGTTTCGAATTTGTTTGCTATAAGTGAATGCTCTACTTTATCGATAATGAAAATTCCACTTGAAATACCTTTTGCCGATATGCTTAAATTTACCAAATTTCCAGCATAAATATCCGGATAAAATTCATTCATCTGTAGATTAAAATTAATTTCTTTACTTAAATTATCTTCTACTACATCAGCGACATTTGAAAGCATTGCCTCTGATGAATAATGAGATTTTAAGCCTATTTCAGAATCCGGTTCGTTTGTCAAATTTGGTCTTATTACATTATTTAAGCTTATTTTTTTGATTGGTATCGCATTGAATTTGACATGTTTAATCGTATAAGCTACAGTCGAAGATAAATTTGTGATTTTTAAGATTAACTTGTCTGGATATGCGGTTAATTCATCTAATCTAATTAATCCATTGTCACTTCCAGCTGTGAAAGCTTCATTATCTGAAGTTAACGTTTCTCCTTGATAAACTGTCAAAAATACTGTTGTATCAGGGTTTTTGATATAATCGCTCGTATATTCAAGCTCAAATCTTCCTTGTTTTGTTGCTGCAATTATCGCATTATCTCCTTGCAAGTCTGTATCAATTACCGCTTCGGTTATTGCTCCTATTTCAAAACCTTCACTTTCTAATTTTATTCTGTTATATTTTTTTTGATTTGAAAGATTATAATTTTTGAAATCTTCCTGATTAATTGTTATAACAGGACTTGGCTCAATAAAGTTTTCAATTCTTGTTCTATATATTACTTTTCCGTCTGGCGTTGTGCTTATTCTCCCCGCCGTTGCTTCTACTATTTTTTGAATTACTTGCCAATACGTTCTATCTTTATCAGCAATAAATACATCGAATACAGTCGTTAAGTTTTGTAAATCTTGATAATTAGCATCTAATCCACATCTATTAAGCAAATCCGAAATTATAGCATTTGGTGTCATTTGGGTATATAATAATGGGTATTCCAATTTTTTTTGTGTTGTTATCCATAATATATCCTTTAATTCTATTTCCGCTTTTTTATGCTTTTCTTTTATAGCTCTTTGTGTTTTCCAACCGTGAAAAACTGGTATTTGAATTGTATTTATTCCGTCAGTTACTTCAACTAATATTTTAACTTCCCATACTTTGTTAAGATAGCCATCGTTTATTGTCCCGTTAATTTTTCCAACTGTTGGGTCAAACACATCATTGTATTGCGTAGAAGTAAAAGCGTTATTCTCATTTTTTACCGTTATTGTTGCTGTATCTATTACCGCATTATTAAGTAATTGTATTTTATTATTTGTTTTAACTCTTTGTACGTAATCGCTCAAATCATACCAATTCACACCGTCAATTTTTGCGTAAAACAATATTTTTTTATATTTTGTTTTGTGTCTGTAGTAATTTAGAAAATTTGTATCTATATTAAGTGCTTCAAACATTTTTTCACCTCACTTGAAAGGGAGTAAAAACTCCCAGAAATTAGATTATAGGTAATTTTGCTGGGACTGAGAAAGGACGTTTCGCATTATATAATTCTTGAATGAATGCATCAGTCCAGATGTTAGGGTCGTAGTTGCCGATGTAGAGGTTGGAGATTAAACCATAAGCAGTTACAGGACTGAAACTAATATTAGAGCCTAATACCAATTTATCGAAATTTTCTTTAGTGAAATCATACGTTAATGTTGTTTTGTAAATACCATCAATGTATAATCTTGCTTGCGTTGCTTCTACTAATACAGTTAGCATATGATATTTTCCGTCATTTGATGCAACTGACGTATTACTTGATACAGATGCGCTTCCATCTGCAGGGTCGATATACAGTTGAAACAAAGAATTATTTTGTCTTAAGATTAATCTTCCATCATATACATCTGTTAATCCTGTTGTTCCTAAATTAAAAATATGTGTATTTGTATTAGTCGATGAAAATAAATCTTTTGCAAATAAATTAATTACAAAATTATATCCATCCATAGTCCAAGGGAGTTGCAAATTCCCATCTGCTCTCGTCCCATCCACGAACGAGGTTGCGAAGGGTTTTTGCTCCCATTGGGCTGCTAAGACGTAAAAATCAACTAAATCTGGCGATGTGATTCGTATTTGAAATTTACTAATAGTTAATCCAGCGTCAATTTTTGTTTGGTCATATTTCATATTATTTACTTCAATTCGATATATTCCATTACCCATATCAATTATCCTTTTATAACTTCCATTTGCATCTACCCATGAATAATCAGTCCAAGTATTATCAGAATAATAAAAAACTCCTGCAGGTCTTATTGCATTTATGTTACCTGAAATTAGTTTTATATATATACTTCCCGAATAGGTTGTTAAGGTAGAATCGGTTATATTAATACGGCAACTTGCATTATTTGAATCTGTTTTTCGATAACGCATTACTCCATTTTGTTTTAAAAATTCATTATAGATATTTTCCCAAGTTATAGTTAAATTTGCATCAGATTCAACCCAACTGCCAATACTTGTTGCAAACGTTGCACTATCCCCAGTAATCAAATTCGTCGTCCCTTCTTCTACTGCAAAACTTTTTACACCTTCAAAAGGTATATCATCGTCTCTAACTGTTACGCAAAGTGAGCCATCATCGTTATATATTAATCCATAGTCTGTTTTTACAAGTGCCATTATGCATCACCACCAATACTTATTTCCTTTGGTAATTCTGTATTCGCTAAAGCAATATTATTCAATATTTCCATTTTCTTTTCTTCATACATAGTCTTTAAAATCTGCGGTATTATATTTTTAAACAACAAATCAAATTCGCTTTCAAATACAAATTGTTCGTATTCATACATTATTTTTGTTACTTGTATTTCATTGCCGTCTGGGTCAAATTCTGTTACTTCCTCCTGCACTTCTGTAATATTGTAATTGAATACATATTTCACTTTCACTTTTCCTTTCCTAACATCATCCATAACGTTTATAATCTGTATTTCACTTGGTTTTATTTCACTTTTTACCATATTTTCACCTCCATAATTAAATAAAAAAAGAGCCGATTAAGGCTCTTCTTTATTCTAAATTCTTCAATAACTTTAATAACTGTTCTTTAAACTCTCCCAATTTTATTGGAGTTAGCTCAATTGTAATTCTTTTCTTTTCATATACTTTTTTCTTTTTATGATTTGCTTTAAATTTAATATTTTTTTCCACATATATTTCTGTTTGATATTTATCATCAATTATATTACCTATTATCACATTAGTATCATCATTTATTGCCTTTTTGTCATACGGCCCTTTATTTTGTATTCTAGCCTCATAATGCGCAATAGAGTTCCTAACATATTTCAAATTAGGAAATATTTTATTAATTCTTTTTAAAAAATTTTTTATATTACTTTTTTTGTTAGTATACTTTCTTATTTCATCTGTTATTTTCACACACATGTCTAATTTAACAAAATAATTCTCCGCATAATAAAAAGGGATAGAATATTGACGTAAGTAAGAATATTCGCGTTCATTAATTTTTTCTTTTACTAACCAATACATTTCCAATGAATAAGCAGCTTGGTTATACTGAGTGATTATTGCTGAAATAAGTGTATTTAATTCAAACTTACTATAAAAAACATATTCATATTCATTATTATTAATATAATAATTTTTCATAAAATCCCTCCTTGCGATAATTATACCGCAAAAGAAGGGATTTTTTATGCAAACTTAATTTGTCCTTCGTCTATTAATTCTTGCATAGTTATTGTCAAAAACTCTTTAAAAGTTTGTTTTCCATCTAAAATAAAACTTTCATCTGCGTTTAAAGTCATATAAATATTAACTGTTTCCGGACCGCTTCTTTGAACCGTTGAAGTATATTGACTTTGGTAAGAATTCTCTACATTCTGATCCACATTCATATCTACTTTTGCTATTTTTTCATTTGCTTCTTTTACTATATTTTCAAAGGTTTTTACTGTTCTTTTACCAATATTTATTCCAAACCATTTTAAACCTTCAGAAATGACATTATACACCCAATTAAATGCATTTGCTATTGAAGCGAAAATTATATAAAATCCTCTTCCGATAGGAACGAGCACTGCGTTATATATCCATGTCAAAATTGCTCCAAATGCTTGAAGACCGGCGAATAACGGATTAAGTAACGGCACGAGCAATGTTCCTAACATCTGCCCGAAAGCTTTAAGGATATTTACAAACGGTTGTAATGCTCCATTTATTAATGGACCTAATACCGCCATTAATGCTTCAATTATTGTATTAATAGGGTTAAGAATAGCAACAACATTTCCGAGACTCATAAGTGATTGAACTATAGGTCCGAACATTTGCCCAAATAATCCTGTTATACCGCTGAAAATTCCTTTTAAACCATTCAATATTGGATCAAAAACAGAACCTAAACTTATTTGACTGTCGAGATTTCCTAATGCATTACCAGCTCCAGACATAGCACCGCCAATAGCTTGTCCTGCAGAATTTACCTGTTTTTTTGTCCAGTTTGCAATACTTTGTGCCCATGGAGTTTTTGCGATTCCATCAGCAACTAAACTACCTATATTCCTTATACTTCCTGTTAATATATCAAATCCGCCTTTGAATATTTGGAATAAGTTTCCTGCTTGTTTTTTCTCAAAATCATAATAGGCTTTTGTTTCAGGATATAAAGATTGAAATAATTGTAGATTTTCGTTTAAAATTTGTATTAATGTTTTTTGTTTTTCTTCTTGCTTTTGTTCAGTATTGAATATGCTATCTAAAGCTTGTTTTATTGTTTCTGATTCACTCTCTGCACTCTCTTTAAAATTAACAACATAATTTAAGAGTTCAAGTACTGTATCTTTTGTAATGGTTATATCACCGCTTATATTTGTATTTCCTGTTCCGGAGAAGTATTTTACTATTGCATCTACAGCTCCACCTTCTGCATATCCTTTTCTTTTCTTTTCAAGTAATGCAACTAATTCAGGATGTTCTTTTACCATCCAAGCTGGAATTACATACTCTCCTTTATGAACTACTCCTGCAACATCATATTTCCCTCCACTACCTGTATATCCACCTGTTGCAAAACCAGCTCCTACAAGCGCATATTTCAATGCTTGTTCTAAGAAAACTCCTGAAAGAGTTGTTGATGTTAAAACACCTGCTCCTATACTACCAAAAACGCCTGCCATTCTTAATGCGTATTGAGTTGTAGATAAAGGTATATCTCCTTTTAATGTTGTTGTTAAATTAGCAGAATTAGTTAAATTAGCTGTTGTATCTCCTGTTATTATATAAGGATTTTCTTTCATTGTTTTATCAGCTTCGGGGTTTACCGGTTTTTCTTCCAATTCATTTTTCCCTTTTATTAAATCTATTGTGAATTTTATTGTCTTTTTCCAAGCGTTTTTAATCAAATCTTGGAAGAAATTCCAAATTTTCATTGAATTTTTTGCAAATGCAAAATTTATTTCTAAAAGTATTTGTTTTGTGTTTTTAGTTATCCAATCATACATGTTTTTATAAATTAAAATAAATGCTAGTGTGATATTTAAAGCATTTTCTAAAATCCATTTCGGCAAATTACCAATATTTGCTATAAAATATAAAACAACTTCTTTCATGCCGTTTAATATCCATTTTGCTATATTGGCTGTGTTTTGTATGTATTCTAACGTTATTTTCATTACTTGTTCTCCAGCCCAAGCTATTTTTTGAGTTGTATTTTGAAGAACTACTTTTATTTGTTTTGTACCTTCTAAAAACCAGCCCCAAAGCTTTATTGCACCAGAAATTAAATTTATTTTTATGTTTTTATATGTTTCATAAAACCAATCCCAAAGTTTTAAAGTGCCTTGTAAAACATTCAATTTTATTATTTTTATCGCATTGACGAACCAGTCCCACAAATTTATTGTTCCAGAAATTAAAAAAACTTTTATTGTTTGAATTTTATCTACAAACCAGCTCCAAAGTTTTATTACTCCTTGTTTTACGTTAATTAAAATTTCTTGTGTTTTTTCCTTAAACCAACTCCAAAGTGCAAAACCCGCATTTATTGCAAAAATGCCAATTTGTCTTACTCCTGTTTTAAACCAATCCCATAATTTTTCTGCACCACCCTTTACAAGATTTATCGTTATATCAAATGTTCTTTTTCCTATTTCTTTGAAAAGTCCTAAAAACCAATTTATAAATCCTGATTCTTTAATTTTCTTAAATTGTTCACCAATCCAATTGACCATATCACCAAACGCCTTGAATATTGTTTGTAAAACTTTCATCCTTTCTGCTTTTTCTAAATTAGCAAACCAAGTACCAAATGCGATTAGAAGCCACGTAAAAGGATTAGAAAGAGAACTTATAATACTTCCTAATTTACTCATGACGTTGATTATCATATTGAATATTACGACTGCTACTAATAATCTTGTTATTGCACTTATAAGTTTAACAAATTTGTCCTTATTTTCACTGATCCATCTGTTTAATCCTTGAAACCATATAATTGTTTTCTGGATCCATTGTATTAACGTTCCTTTAAATGCATTATATATGCTCTGTTTTAGATTATCTAATACTACAAATAATTTCCTTAACTGAAATTCCAAAGTAGATGTTTGTTTTATATACATTTCATTCAATGCGGAAACATCATCTGTAACCGAGTTTGTTATATTCTTTAAATCATCAAAATTATTAACAAGATTTACAATCGCCTGTCTTGCTGTATCTGAAAGTTGTAATTGATTTATGAATTCAGCTACTTCTTTATTTGTTTTTCCTCTCAATTGATTGTGTAATTGTTCTATAACATTTACAAAACCTATAAATTTACCATCTTTATAAAGTTTTATTCCTGCTTTTGTTAATTGATCTGATTTTTGTGTCAATTCATCATAAGCATTTTGTAATGCATTAGCTGCCTGAGATGCATCCGGCATATATTTTGTCAAAGTTGCAAATGTTGCTGTTGCTGTTTTCCAATTTTCACCTAAACTTCTTGCAGAAGCAGAAATTTCAGGTATATATTGTGCTAATTGTTCATAATTTAAAAGTCCATATTTCACTGCCTGAAATTGCACTGCAAAAACTTTTTCTAAATCTTGCATTGAAAGACCAAAACCTTTTATTTGCTTTATTGCACCTTCAAAGGCTATATTTATATCCGCTCCACCTGCAACTGAAGCTTTAGCAACTTGTTCTAATACTATAGGAACATCTTTTAGTGCTACCCCTGCACTTCCTAATGTATATGTAGCATCCCACATATTTTTTAAAGATATTCCATATTTTTTTGATATTTTAGCCACTTTATTTCCAAGTTGCTCTTCAAATACTTTTCCCGCTACTCCAAACATTGTAGAAGCGTTTGCCATAGCCTTTTCTGTATCTTTTCCAAAAGCAACTATTGCTGTACCTGTTGCAGTTATTGCTCCTAAAGCATATTTTGCATATTTGGTTATTTCATTCATTGAGTTTCTAAATTGTTGAAAACTTCTACCAGCTTTTTGAGTCGCATTTTCTAATTTATTCATTGCTCCTGTAACTGAGTTTAAGGCTTTAGAAGCATAATCTTTAGCTTGTAATAATATGCTTAATTCCGCGGTATTAGCCACATTTATCACCGCCTTTTATTATTTTCTTCATTAATTTTTCCAATTAAAACCTTTCTATATATATTAAGAAAATACATATATTTAGCATTTTGATCAAGATATCCTCCAGCTTCGGGATAATTTATAATATTCCCTCTATGATCAAAAATGTTATTTTTTGCAATTAAACATTGTTTTAAATGTTCTATTTCTTTTTCTTTGAACCCTGTAAATATTATCTTATCTGATATAAAAGTCGATTTTATAAACAATTCTAATTGTTTATCATTTATATTAGTTATTGTTAAATATCCTTCAATTGCTTTATTTAAGATTTTTTTTAGTATCCACGGTTTTAGTTGCAAAATATTTTTCAAATTCAATTCTTTGTCAAATGTCCAGGAATAAATTAAAAAAGGCAGGGTTTCAACATCTTTACCCTGCCTTCTTAAATCAATTGTTCTGATTGTATCTTCTTTAAAAAAAATTAAATTATCATCAAGTTCTAAAAGCATCGTTACCTACCTCATACAATTCTAATAGTTTATTCCAAAGATTTTGTAAAAATTTCGGATGTGTTTTTGTTCTTAAAACTTGCAACGTTGGTTTTTCGTCTTCACTCCAATTTACAATTAATTTTATTAATAATTCTAAAGGTATTTCTCCCATTTTTTCTGTATCTAATTCAATTTCATTTGTTGCTGCGTTCATTTTAATAGTCTTTGGTTTTATAGACTTTTTTATCTCTTCTATCAAATAAAAATTAGGTTCTGATTTAATTTCAACCCAAAAATTAGTTTTTTTATTTGAAATATTTAACTTCTCATCGAAATATATTTTTTCTGTTTTTTCGTTATCAATAAAAAATCCCATACTCTCTACCTCCAATCATTAATATGTTCCTGTTGTATTTACGTAATCGTGAACTTCGATAATATCACCTGCTGCTGGTAATAACCCTTCAAAATTCGCCTTAAGAACAATTTTATCTGGACCACTGATATCATGTGTCATCTCTGTAAATCTTATTTTTGGTAAATAGATTGTAAGTTTTTCACCTGTTGCTTTTTCAAGTTTTATACCTAATTGCGCATTTGTAAAGTTTTTATATTCTGTATATTCACCAGATATTGTTGTTGAATCAAATATAATATCTATTGTTCCGCTTATTTCAAATTTTCCTTCATCTATTGTTTTACGCTTTCCAGTTCCATCTAAACGATAATCTTCAGCATCAAGATTATTATTTAAGGTAAATTCAATACTAGAATACATATCTGTAAAAGTCGTTAGATTATCCGTGAATAATGTCAACTCTTTAAAATAATAAGGTTCGTCTCCTGGCTCACTTATAGTCCCCTCTGTTCCTCCGCCAATAATTTCATCAACTCCTAAAACTTCAATACTTATGTTGGGTATTGCACCAACTGCACCAGAAAACTTCAAATTATTAACCTTTATCCCTTTGTATAACATTTTCTGTCCTGAATGATCTACTTGTATTGTTGCACTTGGTAAATCCTCCGTATTACTTATTGGAACAATTTTAGCATGATCTGTATCTAACGAAGATTTTCCCAAAGCTAGATAAAATAAGACTCCTAAACTATTTGGATATGCTTCCATTTCAATGCTTCCTTCAACACTTTCTTTTCCTGGGGCTACATTCTTTGTCCCTCTTAATCCTAACAATGCTTCTGATTTTAATGCTTCAATTTTGTGATTAATGCTTTCGCTTTTAAAAGGAAGTTTGTATTTGAGTGAAGCTGCTGTTGCAAAACTACTTTCTAATCCTAATAAAATACTACTTTTTGCACCTGTAAATGCCATTTAATCCACCTCCATTAATAACCCAATGGTTTTATATTATTTACAATATCATTTAAACTATTGGTCCAATAACCTAAAGCTCCTGTAGGAATGTAAAAATCTTCAATATAATTTGTATAATCTCTGATTTCAATTAAATCCTTGCCTGTAGCTAAAATTTTGCATTCCATAACAATTTGTTTTTCATCAACTATATTATGTTCAACATCATAGAATTTTGCACTTGGGATTTCTATTTCAAATTTATCTACACCATTATCAAATTTAAATAATAATTTGTTTTTTTGAAAGTTTTTATAATTGTTATATGTTTCAATATCAAATAGAATTTTCATGTCACCTTCAATTTCTAAATTGCCAGTTGTCAATGATTGTCTATACAATTCTCCAAAAACATAATCATTCGTCTCAATATTATTTTTTATTGATAGATTTAATTCAATAACATTATCTTTTATTATGTCATCTTTTTCAATTGAAAATTGTCTGAAAGTCAATTGATTTGTGAAACTTAAATTCTGTAAATCATATGTTCCCGATTTTTGTATCTCTCTTATTCCTTCAAATCCAACTGAAAATTTAGTTTCATTTAAACCGAACTTTAAATTTATTTCATTTATTTTCATTCCTGTATATATAAAATCTATATCATTGTGTGACACTTGAATAGTTGAACTTGGTATTTCTTGAAATACTTTTACTGGAGTTATTTTTATATAATCTGATGCCTTCTCAACCCATCCTAATGCAAGTAAAAACATATATCCAAATATTTCTGGATATATTTCCAAATCAACATTACCAGATACATATTTTTTTGTTTCTACAATCGAATTATTTGCTCTTTTCCCTAACAATGCTTCAGAATTTACTATTTCTTTTTTTTCGTTTATATTTTCTGAAGTAAATGGTATAATATATTTTAAAGTTGCTTCTTCATTAAATTTTTTCTCAGTTCCAATAAAAAGTTGCGAGGAAAAACCTGTATATGCCATTTATCTCACCTCGCTTGTTTTTATTCTGAACATAACAAAAAGATGTTCTTCATCAGAAGAAAATTCTGTATTCATCAACTGATAATTCTCTTTAAAATGTTTTTCTAAAACTTCTACAATATCATATTTTTCTTGAAAAAATAATTCTGGATTTTCTCCTCTACTCATCGAAAATGCACATACTATATCAACATTTACATTAATTTCATATCTAAATGAAGTCATTTGTTGGTGGTTTGATGAATCTAAAAAAATTGAAGCTGAAGACAAATAATCATCTGCTTTTAAAGCTCCTATCCCTACTTTTTGAAAAATATTTTTGTTATTATATACCATGCTTTCTAAGCTTAATTTTATTGAATTTAATAAATCGTTATACATCTTCCATCATTCCTTTTTTAAAGATTATCAGAATCTTTTCTTTATTATCTTTCAATGTTCTCGCAAAGAAATACTTCCCTTTTGTTCCTGGATGTCTTACATGTTTAGCCACTGCCCAATATTTTTTATCTCCCATATATCCTTGTGGTTTTGGTTTTGGTCCTATATACCAACTCAAAGCTTTTTTCCTTTTTGGAAAAATATCATGAGCTTTAGTTCCATACTCTAAAAATATTGCATGTATTTGATCAGTATAAACCTTTCCATGCTCAGAAGAAATTTCTGTAAAAACTTTATTTTTTATTTTAGATGAATTTAATTCTTTATCATATAAAAGTTTTAAATAATTAGCCAATAAAGTTGTTGCAATACCAAAGGCCTTCCTTCTTCCAGAAGGCCCTAAATTTTTCCCTAATTGTTTTAATTTTTTATTTAACTTCTTATCTCCTACAATTTCAATCTTCATAACCCATCTCTCCAATAATCAAATCCCATTCATATTCTCTTGTAATTCTCTCAATTTCACTTGCCAATGCAGATTTCGAATATCCTTCTTGATAATCTCCTTTTATTGTTGTTTTTGCAGAATCCCAATCTCTAAGTAATTGTCTCAAAGCATCTCTAACAGCAAGCATTAAATAAGATTTGTTTTCTGCAAGATATAGATCGTCTTTATTTAATCCATGATCACCAAGCCAAGCTTCTAATTCTGAATCTGCAAAAACTTTTCCATTTAAATCTCTTAGTTCAATTCTGATTCTCTCCAAGTTTGTCATTATTATCAGCTTCTTTCTTTGAAATCTTTACAACCTCTATAACTTTTCTTTTAATTAAATCGCTAACTGTATGTTTTTTAGCTAATTCCACAATTTCTCCTTTTTTAAAAACTTTTCCTTCTAAAGTTAACGGCACTAATACCTTATATTTCATATATCCAACCTCCAATCTTTAATTTTGGAATAAATAAAAAATCCGCCCGTTAGAGCGGATTGTATTAAATAACTGTAGCACTTACTGTATAATCAGCATATGGCATAGAAGGAATTTGGGCTGCTGCTGCTTTTGTCCATAATGAAACTGGTTCTGTTGTTTCCCATTGTACTACTGTAATTCCTTTTAATTGTTTCATTTTTTTACCTGCATCTTCTGCTAATGCTTCAGCTGTTGGTCCAACAAGTGTATCTCCTGCTAATCCATTACCAGGGAGTAAAACAAATTTATTCTCATCAAAAAATCTTACTTGTGTTCCATCTAATTGTCTTGCTTGAAGATCATAATGTGTTATGGCTGGTAATCCTTTTGAAGTAAAGTAAGAATTCAATGTTCTTAAATCGAGTAATCTGTCTGAATTCACACCAAATATTGCTTTCCTTAAATTCACATTCCTTAACAAATAATTTACAACCTTCAAAGATGTTACTGCTTTTGTTGGCTGAGCTCCTCCTTTTTCGATAACCATTGATACCCATGTGTAAATATCGCTTTCTGGATCTGAATTTGTTGTGTCGCTCCAAAGAGTTGCAACTGTTGGCATATTTTCTGTCGGCATTAAATAATCTACTGTATAAACTAATCCATCATTCGCAAAATCCAATTTTCCTTTACAAAGTGCTTGCATTCTTAAATATTCAATTTTATTTTCAACACTATCAAATACAGCTGTTACGTCATCAAAAATCTTTCTTATTACACTTTCTGGAATATCATACCCTCTTTTTTGGAAAGATTTTAATTTTATATATTCTTCTTCGTCTAAACTTCTTTTAATTTTTATAACTGGAATTTTCCCTGAAACTGTTGATATTCCATCTCTTCCCATAATAGCTGCTTCAGCACCAAATGGTTGAACTTTAGCCATTACTGGAAGATTATTTGCCCCTTTAACCCATTCAAAAGATAGTGAATCAATCTTTTTTCTTGGAAAAATGACATCGCCTAAAAATTTTCTGTTTGGTCTATTCAACATGTAATTTAAAAATGTTTTTGATTCCAAAAGATTTGAAATAGTTTTCATTCTATATCACGCTCCTTATATAAAAATAATATGGGATAACTGTGTTTTTGCCGTAGCATCAATACCTGTAAGTTTTGATTCTTGTACGACACCATGAATTAAATAATTGACCATTGCATCTTCTTTAGTTACATCCACATCATGAGCTAAAATTCCTACTGCAGTTTGTCTTCCATCCGTCGCTGTTGAATTATACGGTCCAAATTTTCCACTTGCTGTTATTTTTCCTAAAATTGTTCCAGCTTTTAAGATTTTATCTCCATCGGAATCTGCCGTTACTGTTGATGAATCAATTACACATCCTAACATCACATAATGATCACTTACTAAAAATGCTACACTGCCAGCATAATCTTTTTGATTAAGCATTTAAATCACTCTCCTTTCTTATCTCCAAAAATCTTCTATTTTAGGTATTCCTGTCTTATCAACACTTAAAATATTTTCTATTTCACTTTCCAAATGTTCCAAATTATCACTTCCTGTTCCTTTCAAACTCCTACCTTTTTTTAAATCTTCTATTTTAGCCTGAGTCAATTTTTCAATTACAGTTTTGAGTGTCTTTATGTTCTTTTCTGTAGTTTTTACATCATCTTTCATTACTATTGGCATTAAACTTTCCGAATATTCCGCAAATCCTTCTTTTACTAAAAGCTTTTCTGTTTGATAAATCAAATCTTTCTTGGCCAACTCTGCTTTTAATTTTTCAATTTCACTCATTGGATCAGTTTCTTTATCTTCTTTGTTTTTATTCGGTTCAGGTTCAGTCTTCTTGTTTGATTTTAATTCTTCAATAATCTTAGATAATTCTGAAATCTGTGTTTTCAATGATTCAATTTCTGTATTTTTTTCTGTATCTTTTGCTGGTTCATTATTTGGAGCTTTTTCATCCGCGGAATTATCTTGAGATTCTGTTCCATTTTCACCTCCCTCACCATCTGCAAATAGTTGCAAGTTAAAATCAAATAACTTTTCTTTTCCTTTCACTATTTCACCTCCAAAAATATTTTTGTAATAAAAAAAGGAGCCTCTAAGGCTCCGAATGATTTTATACTATTAATAAAAAAACCGCTCATTTGAGCGGCTTTTGTTATATTCTCTCTAAATATTTTAGTTCTTTTTTGTCCATATCAGAAAGACCTGATAATATCCGAATTATATTTTTCTGTTCTTTTTTTAAAATATGATCTGTTTCTTTGATTATTTTTTTAACTTCCTTTCTTATACGAGGATCATCTATTTTTTTAGTTTTTTTATTGCCATTTTACGAAAATGGGCTGCATCTTCAGCATAATATGGATCATCTTCATAATCAGTTATTGCCGAATTATACCTATAAGCGTATATCAAAGCATCTATTTTCTTTTCCATAATAACACCCACTTTTTTAATTTCTTTTTTAAAGATTTATCCTCATCTTTTCACTCATATTATCGTTCTTTTTTATCTTTTTTATCAATTATACCATAATCTTCCAAAACTTTTTCATCAAAAACTTCCGTATCGAAACAATTACAATGTGGATGATCAGGAGCCGGTGGATAATATTTTATTGGATATACTCCTCTTCCAAGCCCAAAAGAATTTTGTGTTGCATTTTTTTCACAATTGCAGTGATATTCACCATATTTATGTTTCCATGAAAGACTCCATTTCATTCCTTTAATCCACTCTTTGTTTTCAACAAGTTTTAATGTTGTTGTTCTATATGCTCTCTCTATTTCTGCTTCTACTAATCTTCTCGTTAAATAATTTGTTTTCTTTACTGTATATAAATTAATCACTTCTTCTATTTTTTCATAAGACATTTTCTCAAATTCTTTTTTTAAATACTCTGGAATTTTTATTTTAGGAGATTTTATTTCTTGCAATTCCATCATTGTATCCCAAACAGATTCACCCGCAAGAATATTCTTTTTCAACGAATCAAATATTTTATCTCTTATTCTTTTTGAATGACCCCATAACCTTTCAGATATAGTTAATCCATCTTGGGCTTTGTAAAAAATCAAATAATCCATGATATTTTTGTTCCACTTTATATGTTCAGCTAATTGTTCCATTCCAGTTTTAAAATAAATTTCTTTTGTATCTTTGAATGCTCTAAAACTTGATTCTTCTAAAAGATTTAATGTCGTAGCCTTATATCTTTTATAAAACTTATTAATTTCTTTCTTTAAATCTTCTTTTATTTGATTTAAATAAATTGCCCTAATATTTCCTCTATCATCTTTATATTTTTTTATTCTGTTATTTAAATCATAATAAAGTTCTTTAAATGATTTTATATATTCTGTTCTATATTTATTTTCAAGATCATTTATTGCAGTATTTAAATAATTTTTTCGTAATTCCAACATTTTAGATTCAAATTCTTCCTTTGTCATTTTAATCCTCCTACTAAAAAAGCCCCAAACGGGGCTAATTTAATCATCCATTCGCCAACTCATATTTTTCAATTTCTATTCCTTCTTCCTTTAAAGGTGCCAATATTTCTCTTAACATCATATCTGGAAACAGTAAAAGTTGTTTTCTTGATTTCAAATCTTTCAATAATAATAATGTTTTTTTCTTTATTTTGGCATCTATCGGTGTTTGATTAACAACTTTGATCATATAATCAACTCTCTCTTCCCAGTTTTTAGCGTTTTTTGTCGTTTGTTCTCCTATGTGTCCTTTGTAAATGATTTGTTAATTTTTCTTGTATTATCTGCTTCCAACCTAAACGACATTATGTCGTTTTGATTTTTAACTTTTTTGTAACTTAAACTCTTTTTATCTCCTCCTCTTTTAGGTTATATACTCTTTGAATAATAAAAAATAAAGCCCCGGAGGGGCAAATAACAAAAAAAGGGGATGACTTTATGGATTTTTATAAAAAAATTAGTAGGATTGTCGATGTATCTCTTGCTAAAATACCTGAAAGGGTTAAATGCCCTATTTGCGGAACAGAGTACATAGAAAATTTTAAAAAAAATTTATCGTTCTGAAACCACAACATGTCCGCTTTGCCATTCAGAAATAAAATTAAACTTTGTATCAAATTTAAACATTGAACAATTTATGATTGATGCTTTAAAACCTACATTTGCATTAGATGTTTTAGAATCCGGCGATGATAGTATTTTTGAACTTGTAAATTTATTTGATGAAAATGGAATAATTGATAAACTTGCTGAAACAGTTACTAATTTAATTGAAAACTCTAAAAAGTAAATTTCAATCATGAATCATTTTGAGAACTAACAATATAATCTGAAGATAACCTTGTTTCATAGGTTATCTTCTTTTTTTCTTCTTTTGTTTTAATTTCAAATTCAATATTTTCAACATCCTTCTCTACTAATATGTCATAAATTTTACTCATAATACTTTTAAACTCTTTCCTTTTTAAATTCATTTTAATTTCCATTATTCATATCTCCTTTCTAAATGTTTTTTCACCATCCTAATGGATTAGCTTGATTTTCTTTTTCTAAATTTTTCATTTCTTTTTCAGCATTATCAATTATTCCTTCTTTTTCTAATTTTTCTAATTGCCACTTTTTACTTAAAATCCCAGAAGCTTTAATAACTTCATTTATTACATCATCGAAATCACGTGGAGTTATTGGTTCAAACTCTATTTGCGTTTTTATTTTTTGATCAAATATCAACCAACTTATTAATTCATTTAATTCTTCTAATCCATTTTTTAAAGCTCCTCGAGCTAAATTAATATGTGAACTTATTTCTATTAGTTTCTTTTCCAACCCAGGACCGGTAATCTGCCCTCCAGCTTTTAAAATTTCCATTAAAACTATCTCTGGAAAAAGTTTTTCGATTGTTTTATTAATTTTATCCTGTTGTACTTGTATTCTTTCAGCCATTGCTCCATTGGATTCAAGGATGTTCAATCCTTTAGAATCTCTTGGATAATGTAAAAACTTTCTTATTTTTCTTTTATCTTTGCTAATAATTATTTTTGTTTCTTTGTTTGTCTGCTGTTTTGCCATAAAAGATTCGCCTAAATCATCATAAAGAATTGGATCCGCATGTAAATCAAAAAGAACATCAAGATATGACTCATATAAGTTTAATCTATCCTGTAATCTAATTAATCTAATTATTCTATAATTCTCATTATCAATTCTTACAAAAGGGATCCCGTCATATAAATTTGGTTTTCTCTCTTCTTTATCCCCTATTTTAATTATTATTTCTTCTTCAGTAAGAATCTTCTTCGTTTGTATTTTTTTACCTTCAATGAAAACTTCGCTTTGGATTTCAACTTTAACTATTTCATTAGCAACTTTTTCAATTGAAACAGAATTTGGATGATGGAGTATTATTTTTGTCCCTAAAACTTTATCTGCTGTATCTTCAAGAACTGCTTCCAAATTTACCTGATTATATAAGAAAAAATGTTTTGCAATTTCATATTTTAAAGTTTGCATGTTGTTATTTTCCCATATATTCCAAATCTGATCTACCTTATTTTTTTCACTACCATCACCAACAAGAAAAATTTTTTTCTGCATTGTAAGAGCAATTGACATAATAATAAATTTTGGAATGAAATTATATAAAAAATCCACATCTTCTTGTCCATATTCAAATTCATCTTTAAACATTGAGTCTAATAATTTAAAATCTATTTTATCATGAAATCTCATTTTCACCACTCCATTTCTTCTTCTATATATGTATTTTCTATAATTTCATCTTCAATACCATATCTAATAGCATCAATAGCATGATTATCTTTATCCTCCGGAATAGGTAATGCTTCTCCATTCTTATTTTCTTTCCACTTATGTACAGTAAACTCATTTATAGTATTTTGACATTTTGGATCTATTATTATTTCCAATTTTTGTAAAAATTTATATCCTGTTTCTAAACTTCCTTTTCCTTTTTTTGCGCCACGTGCATTTACGCCGTATTTTCGCAATTCTTGTATAGATTTTGGCTCCGCACTATCACAAGTAATTAATTCACTACCAATTTTTTCTTTGATTAATTTAGCTAATTCTTCATTATCCAATCCAGTCGCATATATTTCATCTAAAATGAACAGTCTATTTCTTTTCCTATCAAAACTCATTCTTATAAATGCAGCTGGATCATTTGCAAATCCAAAGTCAAGACCATTAATATACCTATCAAAATTATATTCAGAAGTATCTTCCACTTTCCAATTCCTGAAAATAACATTACCTAAAATTCCCCAATTTCCTTCAATATAAACATTTCTATAATATGGATCAGTTTCACTCTCAATTCTTTCAATATCATCAATAGTCAAAAATTTATTATTTCTATACGTTGTTTTTAATATATACAAATCTTTTTCTTTGCTAATAAATTCTTCTTTGCCATCAACCCATCCCTGAAAAAATTCTTTGTAAATCCAATGAGTTTGATATATAGGATTAAACATCAAAGTAATTCTTTTTTTTACATCACTTTTACCCCTTAACCTCTTAGTTAATTGTTTAAACGCATCGTATCTTATCTCAGTGGCTTCTTCAATTATTATGTCTGTAATTACTCCTTTAGCTGGTGTAATTGACTTTAGTTTTTCAACATCATCAAGTCCTGCAAATAATATTTGATTACCATTAAATGCTGTAATTGTCATCTCAGATTTATTTATCTTGAAATAATCTTTTAGATTAAAATTTGCTATTCCTTTAAGAACTTCATTAAAAGTAGAATGTCTATTTGTTCTCGCAACATTTCTAACAATAAGGAAATTTCTATTAGAAGTTAAAACATCTAATATTGTCCTCTGCCCTAAAATAAAAAAAGATTTCCCAGAAGATGCCCCACCAAAATAAATCTGTGTTCCAAAATTATTTTTCAAATTTTTAAAATATACATCATTAAATATCTTTTCAGGATGTTTAATCCTCAGAATCATTTATCTCATTCCCATCAATTACAAGTTCAAAATTTCCAGAGAATTGATGTTTCTGAACAAATTCATTTTCTTTTTCATAATACAATCTCATTGCAGAAACGTCACCTTTCATGATCTTTTTTAATAAAGCTTTATTTACAATATTCTTGCTTCGTTTGAAAAATTCTTCTGACTGTTTATTAAGTTCTTCCACAAACTCTTCTTTTTTGAACCATTTGTATAATGCTGTCTCACTTATGCCTAGTTTAGCAGCAATTTCTTTTTTTGTATAATCTTTTTCTATATCTAGTAACATTTCAATTGCTCTCTGTTGTCTTTTGGAAATCCCTTTTTTATTAACTTTTCTCAACTCTTTTCTTTTCATTCACCTCACCTCTCTCATCTCCTCATTTAAAATAAAAACAATCAATATAATAATTTAAATTAGTATAATTCTGATTAGTATAAAAAATCCGGCACTCACTAACACCTTAAAGAGATCAGCACATTTAAATAGCACCGTCTCTTTAAAGCAGGAATGCCGGTAAAATGCCGGATTGTGCCGGTATTTATTTCAAGGAGGGATAATGGTCAGGATAGCAGGATTCGAACCTGCACCTCCACATCCCAAGTGTGGAATGCTACCATTAACACCATATCCTGTCGTAATTGTTACAGTGCCGAAGTCTGTCGAAAATTGTCAATGTTTGTCGAAATAATAAAAAAAGGAGCCGATTAAGGCTCCTACCCATGGGTCTGGTTTTTTTTACCGTTGCCCCAGTAACAACGTAATATTAGATGATTACATCAAGTTTATATATACGAATCGTATTATGATTACTTACTTTGATTTCTTTTTTTGGGTAAGAACTTATTTCTTTAATTTCCTTTTTTATTTCTCTAAAAACCTTTGAAGAATATTCATTTTTATAACCTCCACTTATTAAATATATTGTAGTAAAATTATTTTTTATGAGTTTTTTTATTCTCTCTATATATGGTTTAGCTTTTCCTTTTTCCCATGTATTATCACTAGCTACTAAAATAATTGCAATTTTAGAAAAATCCGATTTATATTTTAAATTTACTCTTTCTCCATGATCTTTTGTAGCTATATCATATAAAAAGTTTAAAAATTCATCAAATTCTTTTTCGAAATTTATTTCCTCAAAATATCCATCAGGTGAAAGTTTTCCCATTCTTTTTATTTCAGGGAAAAATATAGAAAACAATAATCCATTCTTTCTTATATTGCTATATTTATCAATATATTTCTTATATTCTTGTTTTCTTGCTTTTAAATTTATTTCATCATGTATTTTTTCTTCAACTCTTTTTTGTCTAGCAAGATGACACAAAGTTTTTGCAATATAATCTTCTGAACTGTCTTTTTGATGATTATTTAAATATATTTTTATTCTTCCTAAAATATATTCTCGAGCATATCCTTTGAATAGAATCTTAACATTTTCACTAATTTTTTTATTTTTAGATATTTTAAAAATTATTTGTTCTCCTTCATAATCAACATCCGGATCACCGTTTTCTATTAATTTTACTTTTACATCATTAGGCTTCGTATCGAAAAAAGACATTTTTTGAATCTCTTTAATAGCAAGATTCATATTAGATTTTAAAGCTCTATGATATGAAGATTTGCTACGAAATATATTTGCGATGAAATTATTAATTGAATTTTTAATAATATTCCAAAAACCATTTATTATCATTCCTAAAATAAAAGTGATAATAGAAATAAGAATAGAAGTTTTATTTTGAATAAAAAAGTTTATAAATTTATCCATCAAATACACTCCTCGCAAATTACATATAGTTTATTATTTTTAATTTTTATAGCTCCAATTTTATTAAATCCAATATTTTGCTTACAAATAGAACAAGTATAGATATAATTAAGAGGATCTTCAATCCTAAATTTCTCTTTTAAAATTTTAACCAAATCTTCATCAAAAGTTATATTTAATATATCTTTTGGTTTTTTTCTAAAAAAAAACATATAATCAACTCCCTAAGACTATTTTACACAATTTTATCAAAATAATATTATATTTGTCAAGAAATAAAAAAAGAGCCTGTTAAGGCTCCCCGTAAGTATAGTATCCCATCATAACAAATTATACCATATTTCGTTAACCAAAATCAAGAAAATACTATATATTGTTGTGTCTTTTTATTTTCCTTAATGAATTCTTAACAATTTTATAAACACCAACTTTCGACATATTCAGTTTTTCACCTATTTTTTCATAAGAAATTGTTTTGTAGTATTTTTTATCTTTTTCAAAATCATGATTAATATATCTCCAAAAAATCACTTTTTTTTCATGCGTTGTAAGTAGTTCTAACCACTCTTCTACAACTTTGACTATTACTAATGCATCTACAAATTCTTTAGGAATCCCATCCTTTATCATTGCGTTGAAATCTTTTATTTTTAAAGCACCAAAACTTTTAATTTTTCCAAATTCATCACTTTTAAATTTTTCTTGCACATGTATTTCATCGTCATAAAAATCAAGATTAACTTGTTTGCCCATAATTTTTTGCAATGCGGGTTTATACTTTTGAAGTATCAAAATTATATCTTCTTCTGTAATTTGCACTTCTTTAAGAATATCAACTATAGAATTCATAAAATTATCACACACCTTTGACTATATTATCGCAGGTTTCTTTTTACCTTCCTTCAAAATTTTTGTATCAGCCTTAAATTCTACATGTATAATTACATCGTGGATATTTGAAAGTTGTATTAAATTATCATTTTCATCCGTGAGGATTGGATTTTTAGAATTTAATACTGTTAATAATCCAATCCCATCTTTTAAATCTTCAACATAAATTTGTTTTAAATGTCGTGAATTAAAAAAACTATATTTTTTCATACTTTCCCTCCTATCGTTCCCAAACTATTATTGTTTTTTCTTTGCCTGTTATTTTAGATGTTGTTGATATATCTATGTTTCGATCATTCTCAAACACAATACCTTCCAAAGCATCAATGAGGATTTTTAACAAATTATTTGGATCTGGATGCCTGCGATTTTTAAAATGAAATTCAAAATGTAATTTATAAAATTTCTTGTCATTTGGAAATGGATTAACTTTATACTTTCTTACAATCTTTAAAGCCTTATAAGCTGCATATTCTTTGAATTCTTTCGCTGTTCTTGTCATATACATCCCATATCCATTTCCTCTTTTTTTATACGCATGATTTGTTGATGGTGGAATACAATCCAATTCAATTTTTAGCTTCAAGTTTATCCCTTCTTAGTTTCATATTTTCTGCGAATAATTTAGCATTTTCATTTGATAATTCTTTTACTCTCTTCTTCAATTTTTCATTCAAAGAAAATTGTTCAGATAACTTAAAATTCAATCTCAAAATATCATCTTCAAGTTCGTTTCTTGCTGAAATTGTAAGTAACGATAATATTAAAAAACCAGCAAAAACCCCCACAATAAAAGTAAGTAAAAATCCAAACATTTTTCACACCCCCATATATCTTGCAGCATCGAACATCAATCTATCAAAACTTTCATTTCTCACTTCATGTTGAATTTTATTTCCTCTATAAATATGTAAAACATATTCATCACCTATTTTCTTTAATATAATTCTTGTGAATCTATCCATTAAAGAGATCAAAATTTGTTCATACTGCATATCTAATCTAGATGGCATTGTTTCATACAATTGTGGTCCAAATCTTTCAAATGCACTTGATAAATATTGAGAAGCTCCGTCTGTTCTAACACTTCCCATCATCTCACCCCCGTAGATCCGAATCCTTTTGCACCTCTGTAGTAAAATCTAATCATTATCTCCCTCCTCAATCAATTGGATAAAATTGTGGTATATCATCTGAATTTAAATCAACCTTTTCATCTATATTTCCAAAAGGTTCTTCAGGTTCAATTATCTCAACATTTTGTTGTTTCTTTGATTCCATGAATTGTAATGTATTAGCCCATATTTCAGCTCTTTCTCTGTTATTTCCATTGTTATCTTTCCATTTATTTATTCTCAAAGAACCTTCAATAAGAATCAATAATCCTTTTTTCAAGTAATTTTCAGCAAATTCAGCTCTTTTATTAAATGCAACAATTTTTATAAAATCCACAGTTTTGTTATCCCCATAACCTCTATCTACAGCAATATCAAAATTAGCGATTTTTTCACCTGTTGTTGTCATTCTAATCTCAGGATCACGCGTAAGCCTTCCTACTAAAATAACTCTATTAAATGAATATGCCATGTTTTTCACCTCACCAATGCAAGATCAAAGAAATGAGAATATTTCCCAAAAAAACCTAATTCGATTATCCCAGTTCTTCCATTTCGATTTTTACCAACTATAACCTCCATCTTTTCAGCTTTATCTGGTTCTTCTTCATAATTACCTTTTTTATATCGCTGGTAATATGCTGGTCGATATAGAAAGAGAATTATATCCGCATCTTGTTCGATTGCTCCTGAATCCCTTAAATCCGCCATTAATGGACGTTTATTTTCTCTATGTTCTACTTGACGGGACAGTTGAGATAAAAGAAAAATTGGAATTTTAAGTTCAACAGCAAGAAGTTTTAACTGTCGTGTGATCATCCCCAATTCTTTGACAAGTTCAGTTGTTTTGGCCATAAGCTGTAGATAATCTAAAAATAGTGCTTTTATTTTGTATTCTCGTTTTAATTTTCTAGCCAATGACTTTACACTTTCTATCGTTAGATGTGTTGTATCTCCAAGAAGAATTGGCGTATTTCCATGTTCTTTTAAAACTCCTTGGATTATTTGTTGTTCCTTTTGATTTAAAAATTTATTTTCAATTTTCTGATAATCTATGTGTGTAAATGAAGCTATTATTTTATCTCTTAAATTCTTTTGTCCCATCTCTAAAGAAAAGAACGCAGAAGGATTTCCGTTTTTTGCCATATTGGTTGCAATATTAAGAGCAAATGTAGTTTTTCCCATAGAAGGACGACCTGCGATTATAACTAATTGCTCCGGTTTAAATCCGCCTATAAATTTATCTAGATCCGTTATTCCTGAAGGAATACCATTTATTTTTCCCTGCAATGTCAATTCTCTTACTTGTTCCAATTCATCCCAAAAAGTTGAAATACTCTCATTAAAGGTTTTAAAAGGTCTTTCGGTGATTATATCAATACCCAATATTTTTTGTTCAACATAGTTCAAAACCTCATAAATATTATTATTTTCCAGATTTTCATTAATTTGCTTTGTTAAATCTTTCAATTGCCTTTTTATACTCTCTTCCTTAAGTTTCTTTACAGCATTTTCAAAATTAAATATAGGTGGAATACTATCTATAAGTTCATCTAAACTCTCAGGCTTTATTTTTAAATCATGAGATGCAGAAAAGATATCAATTGGTTCATTGTTTTCAAGTTTATTTTTAAGATATTCGAAAATCAATCCTAAATTTTGATTTGAAAAGTCTTTTTTGTTTATGGTAGACACATCAACAGAATCATCAAGGAACATATGTCCTATTATCCAACGTTCTAAATCTTCAACTCTCATTTTTCCACTCCCAAATTTTATTGTCCATAAACGCAAGTAATTCATCATCGCACCATTTTACTTTTAAAAACAAACTTCTGAAAGTCTTATATTTAACTAATATTTTCTTCTTTAAACCTTCTGCTTTTCTGCCATAACTGTTTGAATATTTTAAAAAAAGGTCTATAAGATCATCAAAAATTTTGTTTATATCAATCATTACTTTCACTCCTTTGGAAAAGTTATGTAGTAATCTTCTTCTTTTTCTTCCTTCTCTTCACGATTTTTATATTTTCCTTCAATTACTTTTGCAAAATTATTTGGTCGTATCAACCATTCAAAATCCGCAAGAAATGGAGTTCTTCTACCATAATCAACACGACCTGTTAAAAAATCACTTTTTTCTACGCTTTTAAAATAATCTTCCCAGAATTTCAAATCCGGATGTTCTTTCCAACGAGCATTAAGATATTTTTTTCTTGTTTCTGTTAAAATCCTTACTTTCGGTAAAGAAGGACAGTACGTATGATACAATTCAACCAGTTTTTGATACGGTGTTGGCGGTGGCCCTTCAACTTGTTGAGGGACTATATTATTCTTTTCTATATCTTTTTCTATATCTATATCTATATCTATATTATTATTCGCGGGTAGCGTCGCGGGTAGCGTCTGACCTAGCGTCTGACCTAGTGTCTGACTTAGTGTCGCGGGTAGCGTCTGTATATCGGACACTGGAATATAATATTTAGCTAAATCATTTCGGTTTTTACCTTCTTTGTAATCTATTAATCCCAATTGTTTTAATTTATTCCTTGCTCTATAAAAAGTATCTTTTTTTAGACGTGATTTATCCATCAAGGCTGAAGCTCTAAGTTTTACCCAATCTCTCTTGCCCGTTACTAACCAATATTCATTTAGTTCATCTAACAGTGCAAGAAACAAGAAACCTTCTTGTGCATCTATGGGTAAATATCTTAGTTGCTTCCAAAACCAACGGATAAAATCAACATATGTCATAAAATCACCTCTTCGAAAAATATATTATTCGTTTATTGCTGCGACATTTATTAACTTGTCAAAGAGCTTTCTTTTTAATCAATTAAATCTTTAAATACAGGACCAAATTCATAAAAAGTTGAATAATTTGAAGTCTCAATATAATCAATAAAACCTTTTTCTCTTAGAGTCCTTTTGATTAATTCAAGCTTTTCCTTATTCCTAACTATTTCGCGCAAAGAAGTTGAAGATATTACACATTCTAATTTTCCAGTTTTTAGCCATGTTTCATAAATGTTATATTCAACATAAGAAAATACGACAAGAGTTTCTATTTCCAAATTTAATTTTCTTCTCATTGCCATAAATCTATTTATTATTTTTTCAAAATTATCTTTGGTCATTATCTCACTCCTTTCATTTTTTTTATTTAATCAACTCATCTACAGAAATTTCTAAAATTTTTGCAAGTTTAATCAGTTTATCAAATGTTGGTTTTCTTCTTCCTGTTTCCCAATGCCCAATAGTTTGATAAGTTACTCCAATTTTTTTTGCTAAATCTTTTTGCGTCAATCCTTCTGATTCCCTTAATTTTTTTATGTTTTCAGAAAACATAACATTCACCTCATAATATTTACAATTTATTAACGATATATGGTATGTTTTTTTACACAATACTACTATATGTAGTGGTATAATAAAATTGGGAGTGCAGATATAATTCTAAAATTTATTTAATTTTCAATGAAAGGAGGTGATATAATGGCCAAAACAAATAAAGGGAAAAAGATAGTTCCAGTTAAATCTTATACCCGTAAAAAAAATGGTAAAATTGAAAAAGTACGTGGTCATAGACGTTCTACTCCTAATTAATACATCCTGCACTCCCAACATTTTATCCCACCAACTTAATACACTGAAAGGAGAAGATATTATGGTAATTGAAAAAAGAGTGTTTATTTCTTTTCTGACAGATTATTATTTTCAAAAAGCCAATGTTGAGAAAAAAGGAAATATTGTTAATGAATGTCAAAATTATTTGGAAGAATTATATTTAAACACTCCTGTTTTAAAACATTTCAGTCTTTCAGATAATATTTCTTATTTAAAACAAATTGGGGAAGAAGACTACATTATTTCTATGATAAAAAAGCTGTGTAATGGCTAGGGGAAATCTCCTAGCTATTCTTCAAAAACCTTTAATACTTTTTTATTATCCAATTCAGTTTCGTTATTTTCAGTTGCTTCGTTATTTTCAGTTCCAATATCTTCAACAAGAACTGGAGTTTCCCAATCAGTTTCATCTGGAATTTCTAAAGCTATATCTTCTGCTATTTCTCTTTTTGTAGTTTCATCAGCAGTTATGGCTTTTTGTATTTCGATACTTAATGGTAAATATTTACATAATTGCTTAATTACTGTTTTTTTAGCCATCGCATCATAATCCGTAACCCATGGTCCATTATTTGGAGATTTGCTTCTTTTTCTTATTTTTTCAATATCTTCCTTTCCCATAACCAGAAAATCATATTCGCCTGTCTTATACTTTGCTACAGCATAATATGCATAAGCTTCTCCTCTGTTTTTCAATGCTGGCTTGTGTTTTAAAGTTAAATTTATTCCATACTCATATTCAAACTCATCATTTTCGCAAACCTCATGTGCTTGTATCGTTTCAATTTCTCCTGTTCTTCTTACTAATTCAAGCAGTCCTTTATATCCAATTTGAAATTGCACTTCATATGATCTTGTCTTTGAAGAATAATAAGGAATAAAATAAGCATGTCCTAGAACATTTGGCTCTAATCCTAATTGTGCCGCCTGAAGAATAGCACCAACTAATGAAGGTAAGGAACATTGTAAAAGCTTAGGATTTTGTCTCATTGTAGTTAAAGCAACTCGGGCTAATCTTTCTGAATCCATATGTTTTGGTAAAGCTTGTTGAAGTTCTTTTGAATGCTTTCTTAAATAATCTTCTATTGATACATAATTTTTTTGTATAGGGGAAATTGCTTTATTATTTCCATTTTTTAATTTATCTTTAATTTGTTTTGTATTTGCCATATTATTTAACCTCCTTAATTTCGAATTTTCTATAAAAAGTTTCTTTTATATATTTTTTATAAAGATCATCATGTTCTTTTTTAAATTTCTTTGTATCAAATCTGCTTGATTTTATATTTTTATAAGATAAAATATATGTTCCACATTTTGCTTTTTCATTCTCTCCAATTAATTGTTTAAGCCTGTTATCGATTGCTTTAATATTGCTTTCTAATTCTTTCTTTTGTTTGTCAAGTTCTTTTCTTCTTTCAATGAATTCAACATTTTCATCTGGCAATACTACTTCTGTTCCTTCAATTGCATTCGGATACATATATTTAAGAATTTCTTCAGCATCTTTACTCCCATCCAAAACTGGTGGCGTTCTATCTTCAACCATTTTCCAAAATTCTTTTTCTTTCTCGATAAGTAAATCTATTAATTCCTCGTCTCTTTCAATTTCTTTATATAGAAACTTATTACCACCTATTAATACTGCTATATATGCTTTTTCTGTACCAGTAACAGCCATATAATGCTGAACTTGAATTATATACTCTTGGGGAACTTCATCATCTTTCCATTCTTTTTCATTCCATTGGGAAGTTGTTTTACATTCTAAAATCGCATTCTCTCCAACTACTCTTCTGTCAATATTTGCAATCATAAAATCATATTCCGGATGTTGTAATATTGCATTCACACGTCTTACTTTTTTACCAGTTCGTTTTTCAAATTCTTTAGCAACTAAATTTTCAAGAATTCTACCCCAATACATTCTTTCATTATCTTCTACTTCCGGTGCTTCTCCTATCTTTTCAAGATATACTCTTAAAGGGCTTTTATATCTATTCAATCCAACAATTGCTGCTGCATCTGATCCACCAATTCCTTTCATTCTTGACTTCTTCCATTCTTCGTAACTGATTTCTTTTGTGTTTAAAAGTTTTTCAGTTTTCATTTTTCTCCCTCCTATTATTTTTTATTTTTTTGTGGTATAATATAAACGGAATTGTTTTTAATCCCTTAATCCACTGCTCACACTGTTCCCGCGGTGTGGGCGTTTTCTTTTAGGGGTAATTTCATTAATCTCGATTGTTCTTCTTTATACTTTTTAATTCCTTCTTTTATCTTCCATTTTTGATATGGACCTTTGATATCATAAATTTGAAGATACCCATTCGATTTTCTATTTTCTTTTTTAATTTGAATTGATCTAAGTTGAACTTTTATTATAATTTCATCTTGTTTCATGTCTACAAAATTTAACATTTTTAAAGCTCTCCGTACTCTGTCAATAATCTCATACTTACTATATTCTTTAGTGTTTTCTAAAATATTTTTCAATACCTCAAAAGCTTCATTTTCTTTCTCTTCAAGATCATTGTATTTTTGAAGATCGATTAATATAAAATCACTGTTGGCAATACTGTTGGTGTTTTCTTGGATTAGATAAGCAACCGGGACTTTTGGAATCGCTACTTTTCTTATCTTCCCCATTTTCTCCCCTCCTTTTAGCAATTTGAATTAGATACTCTCTTGTTTTCTTGTTTTTGTAAAGAAACACTCCTAGTGGGTGTAATTTTTCCATTTTTCTCGTCCTCCTCATCTAGAATAAGAAATATTTTCGCTAATCTCATAAATTTCTCTTTATTTTTTTCTTTAGAAGTTTCCATTTGTGTCACCTCCATTCTTCAAAAAACTCTTTTAGCAATATTGGCAATTCTTTTTTTAATGAATTTACTTCAATAATTTCCTTATTTAAATCCAAAGTAATGTGAAAATCAAAAGAATAACCAGCTTTGAACCCTTCAATGAATATATATTTTACTAAATCTGGAGTAAATTCATTTAATTCTTCAATTTTTTTAATTTTTGTGTTAAAATATTGTTGTAAGAATTCATCCAATTTCAAAAAAAATCACCTCCAAGGGGGAATGAAAATGAATCTTAAAGTATTAGAAAAAAACGGCATGTTTTTTGATAATGTTGTATTTCAATTGAACTGGTTTAATCCTAGAATAATTGATAAATCTGGAGAAATTATTTCAAATTTGAATGATACTATTGGTCCATTTAAAATTATTGATGGTGGAATTAGTTTTGTTTTTAAAAAATATGAAAAATTCGAAGGACTTTTCCATATTCCTAAAGCTTGGTTTAGAATGAGTAAATTAGACAGCAATCATAATTTTGAAACATTTAAAAATCAATCATTTAAGATTATTTCTGAAAGCATAAAACATGCCGATCCAGTTAATATCAAAAGTTTCGGAACTAGAATCGCTTTAATTTATTCTTCTGAAAATATTAGAGAAAAAATTGCTAAATTAATACCTTTTGAAATAGAAAGTGCTAAAGGTAATCTAGACTTTCCAAAATTACAATGGAAATATGTTAATGAAAAATACAAAACTAACTATAGATTAACTCAAAACATTCAGATGTATTATGGAAAACAAAATGAAAATAACAAACGAGACGATTTGCCTGATGAAGGTGTTGTAATAGATATAGATTGTATTATTTTTAGAAATGATAATAAAGATTCTAAAACTACTGATTTTAAATCTGAGATTAATGGTGTATTTGAATTATTTGATAAAATAACTACTGAGTTAGTAGAGAAATTAGGGTGATAGTATGTATTCGAATGATTATAACGACACAACAAACGGGGGAGCCCCAAACTATAGTATAGAGGAAGAAAATCAAACAACTTTAAAAATTCCTGTTGAAACATATATTAAAAATGAAATAAGCCATATAAAAGAAATTCTTGATAAAGAGATTCAATATATAAATAAATTATTTGCAGAAAAATTTAAAAATCTTGAAAACAAAATTACTGAAATAATAGTCAATACTCAAAATGATAAAAATAGAAATTTTACTTTAAAGATTTCTATTCTTAGCGCTATTATCGGAGGCATAACTTGGCCAATAATAAGCTTTATATTAAGCTTAATTAAATAATATAAAAAATAAACTTTTAATATTTCAAGGTTGCCTTGTGCAACCTTTTTATTCACTTTCCAAAGAACCTGCATCATTTTACTTCTGTTCTGTTATACTAAATTCGAAGAGTTCTTCTCTGAAAAAGATAGAAACTTAAAAACTTATATTTTTAAATGTTCATATTCTTCTGGGAATATTTCGTCTAATTCGCAGTCTAAAGCTTTTGCTATTCTTCTTGCTATTGGTATTGTTGGGGCTCTTTTTTCTTGTTCTATAAAAACAATGTGAGCTTGAGAAACTCTTGAACGTTTAGCTAATTCTCTTGTTGTTAATCCTCTTAATTCTCTATAATATTTCAAATTGTTTCTCAACAGAATCACCACCTTTCTTTTTCGTTTCTTATAGTTATCATATCATATTTTACAAAAGTTATCAATTAAAAATAAGTAACGTTTCTTTTAAGAAACTATTGACTTTTTAAAATGCTTTTGATATGATTACAATAGTAAAATAATGAGGTGAAAATATGTGTTTCTCTGAACGACTAAAACAACTTAGAGAAGAAAAAGGAATTTCTCAAAGGCAGTTAGCTCGTGATCTTAATTTTTCTTCTGCCGCTGTTTCTTTATATGAAGCTGGGCAAAGAGAACCTACTCTAACCGCCTTAGAAAAATTGGCTAAATACTTTAATGTTTCATTGGATTATTTAACTGGTTTGTCTAATAAAAATAATGAACTACCAGACTTTGTCAAAGAACAAATTACAAAAATCGATGAATTGAAATCATTGAAACTTTCTGAAAAATTAGAAATTATCGGTAATGAATTAATCGATATTTCTAAAAAAATTAAGGATTTTGAGTAAATTATTTTTTGAAAATTTAATCGGGGGACAATAATGCCTTAATGGCAAAAATCATATAAAGGGGATGATTTTTATGGAAAAAAGTGTTCATAATATTTCAGCTAGTTTAATTGCTAAATTAGTTAATGAACCTGTTACCAGTTATGAAAAACTATATAAAAAATTTAAAGAAGGAGTTAAATTTGCTCCACGTGCTTATTCAGTTTTTTTTGATTCTGTTGAAAAGATGATTAATGGAATCCAAGAATCTGAAATATATGATTTTCTAAATTCAGCTAATTATATTAATCACAAGTATATTGATTGGAAAAACAAAAATATAGAAACTTTTACTAAATTTGCAAATTTTCTTAAATCAAAAAAGTGGGAAAATAAGTTGTTCTTATATAAAGGAAATACATTGAAAATTCTGTTTGAATATGGAAATGATTATGAAAAAGGCGTATGTATTAAATTAACTCCACATTTTGTATTAAAAAACAAAAATAAAAAATATTTACTATATACCATTCCATCTTCAAAAAAAATTTGGAAGTCGGATCACGTAAAAGCTTTGTATGCTATTGGTACAGAATTAATAAAAGAAAACAACCTTAAATATGATGGTTTTTATGTTTACCATATTTCTCAAGAAATGCTTGTACATAACATTGGAACCAAAAAGCTATTCAATAAAGTAAAAATGAATGCTAAATACTTTGCTATTAGTGTTCTAGATAGAGCTAAAAAAGAAAAAGTTCAACGTATCATTTCAATAGCCGAAGAATTTAATGGTTTTGATGAATTAGAATTTTAATCTTAATTTTTCAAACAAATTATTAAGGAGGTATTTTTTTTATGCAAATTTATAAATGTCCAATTTGTAAAAATGGTGATTTAGAAATTCAAAACGGAGACTTTTTGATACCCATTGATAATCAAAAAAAAGGTGAACTAGTTAAACCTATGGAAGGTATCAAAGTTAAAATAGCTATTTGTAATAATTGTGGAGCTATTATGCATTTTAAATTTGATGAAAATCATAATTAATTAAAAAGTTTAAGAAAATATTAAAAATATTAACAAAGTAGTTTTTCAACGGTTGCCTTGTGCAACCTTTTTTTTATTCACTTTCCAAAGAGCTTTTGGGCTTATATAAATTCAATTTCTCTTTTTAAAATTTTTCTGATCCACTCAAGACCTTTTGGTGTAACTAAAGTTTGGACTTTTACTTCTTCAAAATCTGTGTGTTTAATTGTATATGTTCTTAATTTAAAATATCCTCTATCTACATATTCTTGATAAGGCTCGTTGTTGTTTCTTAAAATTCCTTGCATTCTTAAAAACTTAAATAATCTGTTTCGTCCCCAGTTTAATAATTTTGCAACTTCTGACATTGTGTATTTGCCTTCTGTTGAAATCAAATCATCAAATGCTTCTGCTTTGGGTTTCATTTGCTTATTTTCTGCTTCAAGAGCTTGACGTTCTTCCTCTACTCTTACTAATTCTTTTAATGCTTCAAGATAATTTTGCGGTAGTTTTGGTGTTTGTATTTTTTTATATCGCTTTTCAACTTCAATAAAATATTTTCTGAACATTCTTCCTAATTCGTTATTTTCAACCATACATAATTCTTTTGCCATGTCTAGTGAAATGTAATATTCTTTTTTTAATACATTTTGACGTTCCCCGATTTTGGTGAGCGTTAAAACGTAATCAACACCTTCAACAAATGAATACTTTTCTATTCTTTGTTTGATCCATGTACTAAAATCCCTTCCAACCTTCAACTTTTTGTGTAATTCTCTCGCATTTACTGTTTGAATTTTTTCTTCACCAAAAATTTTTTCGCTTATAGGAATAAGTTCTCTCATTGCATCACCTCCTCGCTAATGGTTTATCATTAAAATCGAAAAGTTCTTCCACAGTCGTTCCGAGTGCTTTGGCTATTTTTTTTAGTGTTAAAATTCCTGGATTTTTAAAAATACCATTTTCTATTCTCGCAATAGTTGACTCAGCCAAATTCGTCTTTAAAGATAGTTCTTTAATAGTTAATCCTTTTTTGTTTCTTATTTTTTTTAAGTTATTCATTAAACCACCTCCTGTTTTCGCTATGTTTCTTATACGATATGGCGCATTCGCTATTCAGTGTTATTATATCGCGTTTTGGCTATGGTGTCAATTAAAAATATGTAAAAATAGTGTTACGATTGCGTATTCGCGTATATATTTGATATAATAAATTCGAGGTGAGATTTGTGTCTGAAAAAAAAGATTGGTCAGTAATAGGAAAAAAAATAAAAGAATTAAGACAACAAAAAAATATAACAGCTGAGCAATTAGCTCAAGAAATCGGCTCTAGTGTTTCAACTATTTTTCGTATTGAAACCGGGCAAGAACCTAGAGCTTTGAACTTAGCAAAGATCGCAAAAGCTTTAGATGTCTCTTTAGATTGGTTAATGGGGTTAAGAACAACAGAAGATTTAAATGAAAAAGAGAAAATACCCATAGAAGATATTAATAATAATTTAAAACGCATTCCTGTTTTGGGTGAGATATCTGCAGGTTCTGGTGTTGATCCTATTGAAAATATTATTGATGTTATATATATTCCTGAAAAAAGAAATGTAGATTTTGCTTTAATGGTTAGAGGAAATTCTATGTTACCAAAATTCAAACCTGGAGATTTAGCTCTTGTTGTTAAGCAACCATACCTTGAAAATGGAGAAATCGGAATTATCGCTATAAATTCTGATCAAGCTGTTATAAAAAAATATTATAATTATGGCAATAAAATACAACTGATATCATTAAATCCAGAATATGAACCAATTATAATTACCGGAGAACAAATGAAAGATATTCATATTTTCGGTAAGGTTGTTGGAAAAATTAGCTGGGAGTAAAAAGTTAAAAACTAAAATTAGGCGATTTAAGGCTATCAAAAAAATTTTTATATAATAATTTACATAAAACGTATTTTCTCTTCTTATATGAAGAGATAGACGTCGAATTTTTCGTTTTTTTTATATAGTACTACCCCATTTTTTCATTTTTTTATTCGGCAGAAAAATTTTATAAAAAAAATAGCATTAAAAAAAAGATTTTTTATACGAATTTTTTCTAAAAAAATTAAAAAACATACGTCCAAAAAAAGAAAGAAAAAAAAAGAAAAAAAAGAAAAAAAAGAACCAAAAAAAAGAAAAAAAAAGAAATAAAAAAAGCATATATTATATATATATTTTTTTATTTTTTTTATTTTATATAATATATAATATAATAATATATAATATAATAATATATAATATAATAATATATAATAATATTTCTTTCTTTTCTTTTGTTTCTTTTCTTTTCTTTCTTTGCAAGAAAAAAAATATCGGCGAAGTGCCGTTCTAATAAATGACACACCACTTAGAACAGCACCTATAACAGCAACACAACAGCATCGCAACCGAAATGATTTAATGAGTTATTATATTCCAGTGTCCGATATACAGACACTACCCGCGACACTAGGTCAGACGCTACCCGCGACACTAAAAATGTAACTGGTTCAAAAATTGAACCTGATAATAAACCAGTTATTGAACCAGATGCCGAACCAGTTCGTGAGCCAGTTATTGAACCAGATATTGAGCCAGTTGTTGAGCCTGTTCATGGATGCAACGGAACATGAAACGGAATATGAATTGTAGTATTACTTCAAAAAAATAAAGTGGTAGGGAAATACGAGAAGTGGGAGTGAATTTATAATATTTAAGGGGTGGCGATGTTAAAAGATAGATTAAAAAAATTAAGGCAAGATAAAGGATTAACTCAAGAAGAATTAGCAAAAAAATTAAATATAACAAGAAAAAGTATTTCAGCTTATGAAACAGGTAGAGCTACACCTTCACCCGAGATGCTTAAAGTAATAGCTGAATTTTTTAATGTAACAACAGATTATCTTCTAGGAATAGATGAAGATAAAAATAAATTTCCATCTAATGCTATTCCAGCAAAATTTATTCCTGTCGTAGGTAAAGTAAGTGCGGGAAATGGAATTTTAGCAGATGAAAATATTTTAAATTATTTGCCTGTGCCTCAAAATAAAGATGTTGATTTTGGATTAATCGTTGAGGGCGATTCTATGGAACCAGCTTATAACAATGGCGATTATGCTTTAATAAGAAAGCAAACGTCTTTAGATAATGGGGATATAGGCGTTTTTATAATAAATGGAAATGATGGCATTATTAAAAAATTTTATCAATTCGATAATAGTATTCATTTAGTAAGTCTTAATACTAAATATGAACCAATTGTAATACCCAAAGAAGAATGGGATGAATTTATAATTGTTGGTAAAGTTGTCGGGAAAATTGTATGGGAGTAAATTCTCTTTATGATCTCATGCGTTTTTTAATACAATAAGTGATCATATTAATTCAAATAATGTGAGGGATGTTATGGAAAAAGAAAATAATACTACTGTTCCTTTAATTTCCTTTAAATATAGATTAAAAGCTATAAATAAAAAAGATAATTTAATTACAAACAAAAATGCTTATAAACTTCTTAATAAAAAAGAACTTGAAGATATTGAATCAAATATATTTGAAAAAGAAAAAAATTTAGAAATTGAAAAAATTCAAATATTTTTATATCCTATAGAAAAGTATATTTTAGATTTTTCCAAAAATTCAATTCCTGATTTAAAAGATAAAATTAATCAAACTTTTTTAAGTAACTCTGAAGAAATTAAGAATGATATGAAAATCGGAGAAAAGTTTTTTCGTTTGTTGGATATATTCTTCCAAAAACTTGACCCACCAGAATCAAATGAGTTTAAAACAGAAATATTATCTGAAAACAAAACTCCTGTAGAGATAAAATTTGAGGTAATTTTTAAATTATCTTTTTATATAACTAAAATTCCATTTTTCCCTAAATATGAAGAATACTTAAATGATGAAAAACTAAGAAAAAAAATTAACTATATATCAACATATTCTTTTTTAGGAAAAATTTCTAATGGAAGCAATGAATATTATTTATTTTTAATAATGCCATATTTTAGAGAAACCATAACAATAAATAAAGAAATTGCCAACTCAATATTTTCTACCATTTTAAATACAAATATTTCTTTTAACTATATTGATAATAGAACTGTTATGGAAAAATTCATTGACAACGATTTACTAACTTTATCTAACCATTTTTATACAATTGAAAAATTCGGAATTGTTCCTAAAATAAATGCAAACGGATTTAGTTTTAATAATACAACAGGGAAATATAATAAAGTTGCGAGAATTTCATATTCAGGACTTGACATCGTCGGTTCACTAAATATCGCACAATTGAAAAAAATGATTTCATTTAAAAAAAGGGGGCTGGGAGGCGAAATATTCGGTGATTTTAAAATTATTTATACTTGCAATAATAAAAAAATTGATGTAGAATATAAGAAAGACTATATTTTAATTCATTCACATTTATCAAATTATTTAAAGGGCTGGGAGGCGGTTAAATGTGTTATCCAACGAACAATGGAAGCCCATAATCTATAAAATACTACAAAGATTTAAATATAATGATTATATAACCGTTAGCGGATTATTCCCTTATGTCGTGAAAAATTGGATAACCTTAACAAAGATACTTGATTTTATGGAAAACGAAAAATTAATTAAAAAATTATATTTATTCGAATGTCCAGTATGTAATTTTAATGAAATATTGGACAAAGAAGAAAAGTTTCACGAATGTCAAAATTGTGGTAGCAGTATTAATAATGATAATATAAAAACAATTTTTGTAATAAATAATAAAACTGAATTGGAAAAATTAAAAAAGAAAGTTAATTGGTTGGATTATTTGTTAAATTAAAAAAATGAAAATGCATCAAAATCTTTATTATATCTTTTTTCATTTTTTACTCATGGAGTTGATTATTATGTTTAATAAAAAGAGCATTTTTAAATTTAATAATAATATAAATCAAGCGAGACCTTAGCGGTCTCGTTTTTTATTTACATATCTTAGATATATTAATTTTATGTTAAGGAGGGATGTGAAGATGTACTAAATATAAGATATTTTCAAAATATTCTAATATTCTATTTTAAAAAAGGGGGAATAGATTTTGGATATTACAATAGTAAATTCTATCTCAAATTTTAAAAAAAGTATTGATATTATTAAAGCTGATATTACAAGAAATACAGAAGAAATAAATATTATTTCTGGATATTTAGAAAATGCTGAAGATGAAACCAAAAGCGATACAATCATAAAACAATTATATGAAAAAGATACTTTTACTAAGCTTGAAAATAGTGATATGCCGATTTTTTTAAAATACTTTGTGGACGGGACAGTAGAATCGTATTTTTGGGGATATGAGAGAAAAACAGGATTTCCTGTAGTATTAGCTCAAATTGGAGTAGGAATATTAACATTTCATGAGAAAAAAATGCATTATAAAAATACAGACTATATTTTGAATTATTATTTTAAATTAAAATTTTTATCAAAAAGTATTAAGCCTGTTAACCATGTTTCAATATATAAAATTGAAAAGGAAGATATAGATACTTATGATAGAAATGAAATTGCAGGGAAAATTAAATCAGAAATGCATAATTTTGAATTAGAAAAAATATTATCTTTAGTGTCAAATCAAAATATGAATAATCATGAATTAATAATTTTAGATGGCACTCTGCAAAACGAAAAGTTTCACGCTAATTTTGAAAAATTAAAAGGAATTAAAATTATAGGTGTTTCTAAACATTTTTCTAAAAAAGTAAAAATTGAAAATCATAGCTATATATCTTCTTATTTAATAAGTAATAATAACAGATTTAAAGCTGGAGTAAGAACACCCATATTTAACCTTGATAATAAAATATTACTTTGGTATTTAAGATTATATGATAAGGGATTAAAGGATCCGCTGGAAGGAATCATAAAAATTGAAATTCCTTATAATGACGAAATTAAAGACTTTCCCGAAGTACAAATTATTTCATTAGCAAATTCAATTTCTGTAGAATTATTAAAATTCAGATGTCCTAATATATATCCGGATAAAAGATGGAGTGTTCATTTATACCCAGTATATTTAACAGAAAAATATATAAAAAACAAATTAATACCAAAATATTATTTTTTATAATAAGGAGGGATATTGATGAAAAATAATAAAGGTAGGTATATTGGAGTAGTATCTTCAATTATAAGTTCGCCAAATACTTTTGATAGATTTAAATTTTGGCTCGACGGAAGAGAGGATGTAAAAATTAATTTATTTGATATTTTAACAGTAGAAGAAGATGATGGAAATAAAATTGTTGGAACAATTTCAGAAATAGAAAATTATACAGATGCAGATAACCATATGTCTAATTTTATTTCTAATGATTTTGGTAATGTTAATATTCGAAATTCAATAGAAAGAATTTCAACAACAGTTGTTACTGTAGAAGTACTGTATTCATATAATGATATATATATGCCTCCTAAAAATGGAAGTAAAGTTAGATTTGCAACGCCAGAAGAAATAAATGAAGCTATTTCAGGCGTTGTGAAAGATGAAAACAATAAATTAAAAATCGGAGAAATAAAAATGACAAATGGAGCAATAGTAGAAGTGTTTAATGATTTAGATTATATTTTAGGCAAGGAAGGGGCTCATATAAATATCTCTGGGATATCTGGATTAGCAACTAAAACATCTTATGTAATGTATTTATTAAGAGAAATAGCAAAGAAAAATTTAGAAACAGAGGAAAAATTGTTAGTAATTCTTTTTAATGTGAAAGGTGATGATCTACTTAAAATAAAAAATGATTATTTCCCTAATGAAACTAAAATAAAATATTATATACATCAAGGAAGTCCACAAAATATAAAAATTTTAGAAAATAATAATCCTTTATACGAATATTATGAATACACATTTTATGATGCAGTAGATTATCTCGATATTTTATTTTCAAATATTCAAGACAACAGTAAAACTATTGATTCCATAGTGACTGAATTAAAAGAGTTTAAAAATTGGGTTTTACCTTCCAATAATAGTATGAAAATTAAATATACACTAAATAAAGAATTTAATTGGAATGAATTACAAAAATACTATAACGAATACTTAAAAGGTAAAAGTACTTGGGTAAATGGAATAAAATCAGCATCAATATATGCATTCATTAGACATTATAATAGATTATATAAAAAAGGAAAAAATATTATTTTTGAAGATTATTCTGAGAATCATCAATCAATTATAGAAAAAATAACAACAGTTGCAATAAATAATTTTAAAAATAATAAAAATTTAATTATTTCTATTGATATTAATAATTTGCCGGAAGAAATACAAGGCTTTGTAACGGGTTCTGTAATTAGAGAAATATATTCACTGAAAGAAGAAATACAAAATTCTATAAACTCAGAAATGAAAACTATTATATTTGTAGATGAATTGAATAAATATGCTCCAAACTCTAAATCAATATCTTCTTTAACAGAATCATTAATTGAGATTGCAGCTAGAGGAAGAAGCTCAAGAATTTGTCTTATTGGTGCAGAACAGTTTAAAAGTAAAGTTCATACAGAAGTTACTGAAAATTGTTCGACTTTAGTGGTTGGAAGAAGTGGATCTTCTGAATTAGCAACTTCTGCATATAGTTTTTTATTACCAGAAGAAAAAAAGATTGCCACATTTTTGAAAAAAGGTGAACTTATAGTAAGTTCACCTATTTTTAGAAAAGCAATAAAAATTAGCTTTGAAGACCCTCAATATTATGATAATTCAAATGAAACAGAAAATAATGCAATAGATTAATAGTTATTTTTTAAATTTTACAAAAAAATAAAAACTTATTTTTTCACATAAGTCATAAATTCTTCAAAAGCATTATAAAAACTAGATGCATTTAATATTTTCTTTTTCATACCTTCGTGGGGCACAAATGCCCCACTATATCCTATTACTCGTCGTGCTCTAGGAATTGCATCTAAATATTCTTTATTCCAATTTTCAGATATAAATTTATTTTTTTCAAGAGCATCTAAAGGTTCATATCTCATAGGATATGCTACTACTCCCAGTTCCATTAAATCTTTGAGTCTTTCAAGAAAATCTTCGGGAGTATCATTGAAATTGTATAAAAGGTATACTAAGATTTTTCTACCATTAATACCTGCTTCTTTCATAAAATTTACAGCTTTATAAATTATTGGCTTATATGAAATATGATCATAAGCAATCCTAATCATTTTTGTTTTTAATTTAGAAAGTTGATTTGCAACTTTAGAATTGATAAGGCGTGCATCAATACCTTGATTGAAATCTACATATTTTTTTGTTTTTAAAAGATATTCATAGATATCTTCCCAATGTGGTGAAGCTAAAATATTATTATCCCAAAAAATTATTTCTTTATGTTTTGGATGAATTAAATGGTCAATTCTAATTTTTGATTTTAAGGATCCTTCTATTAAAGGCACGGCACAAAAAGGGCATTTCCTAATACAACCTCTTGAAGAAAATAATATCGATTTATTCCAATTTTTTACATAATCATCATCCCAATCTGGTAGCAAATCTTCTACTTCCGGTAAAATACCTGAATGAATTATTGCATCTGGATAATTAAATTTTATATGTTCTTTAGTTTGATCATTAAGTTGCGAAAAAATACTTATGTAAATTCCTCCCATATGAATAGGTGTTTTGGGACAAAGAAATCTATAAAAATCATATGCTTTTTTTACACTCTTCCAAGAATATGTAAAAAGTGAAGTAATATATATTTCATCAGGTTTAAATAAAATTTCACCTTGACCACGGATATATTGAACATTATTTCCTAATTTTTTATGATATGCTCCTATTTTTAATAAACCTAAAGGTGGAAATTTTGTGTAATATTTTGGTTCTATCAATAAAATATTTTTCATAAAATCAACTCCTCCATATTAATTATACCTCTTTTATGTTAAATGGATCAACAACTTTATTGTAACTATTGTTTTAATTTTTTGTATTTTTTACCAAATTAGAAATTATTAATTAATATAACTATCTTTATATATAAAACGACATAAGATGACATTTTTTTAATTTTAATTGATTTGTAAAGAAATAAATGATATAATGAAGGTGGGAGATATGGAAAAAGATAGATTCAATGAAAAATTTGTATGTTTATCTCAAGAAAATTTAAAAGCCGAAATATTGAGTATAGAAAAACATATACCTTTATTCAAAAATGATATAAAAAAAATAAAAGATAAAAATATTTTATTAAGAATATTATGGGTTATGTTCGAAATAGAAGATGATTACACAAAAGGGGCAATGAAAAAATCTGATTTAAGAGGGATTAGAACTTATAAATTTTATATTGATACTATTTATTATAGATTAGCTTACTATGCCGTAGAAGATAAAAAAGACATAAGTATAGTTTTTTTATCTATAGAAAAGCGTGAAGATATTTATGATAAGTTAAAAATTTATTTTTCTAAAAAAAAGACCCTATTAAAGGAAATAAAAAAGTACGGATTATAAGGAGGAATTTTTATGCTTAGATTTGATCAACTAATCAGTATTTTTTCTGAACTTAATCCTAACAATAAAGAAATCCTTTATAATTTTCTTGTTTCTCAATTTTCTAAAAGAGAAGATGAAGAAAGTAAAGCGTTTGTTGAATTGTTAAAAGAAGCAGAAGAAGATTTAATGGATTATGATATTGAAGTAAAAAGTTATGAAAAAAAGCCTTTATATTTCACGCAAGATGAAATAGCAACAATGATAGGAAAAACCAAAAGACAGGTTCAAAGAATCATTAAAGAGTTAGGCATTAAACCTATTAATCCTAATAGAAGACCTGCATATTATGATTTGAATTTTTTTAAAGACTTATATATTCCGCATATTAAATCTGAAAAGAATGGAAAATACTTAGATTTTTCTTTTGGTTACCCAATAGAAAACGAATTGCCTGTTATAGCAGAATTAATTACATCTATTTCCTCCAGAAAAGAAATAAAAGATGAAAATGAATTTTACGATGAAAATTATTTTATGATTTTAGAACATAATTCTAATTCAAATGAATTTGATCAAAAAGGAGGATTAGAAAATGAAGAATATAAATTTTTCAAATATCCAATTAATTTCTGAAAGAATTAAAAATTTTTCATTTACTTTTGATGATGCATTAATTAAAACTCCTGAAACTTCACAAAAAATAATAATTAACGCTTTTCAAAATTTTAAAGAAAAAAAAGAAAAGAAACCATATAGTTGTATATTAGGTTTAAACATAAAATTTGTTATAAAGACCGGAAGAAAAATTCTACTAAAATTAGAAACAACAATTGAAGGGGAATTTATAGGTAATCCAAATATGCCTGAAAAAGATTTTAGAATTTTGGTGATTAGATCAGGTATTTTAAATCTAATACAAATAGCTAGAGCTAAAATTGTATCTATAAGTTCACAATTTGGGTTTTCAAAACCAATATATATACCTTTAGTAAATATAAAATCATTTATAAAAGAAGAGGAAAATAAAGCTTTAAAAAATTTAGAAGAATAATTATTAAAAGCAGGCAAAAGCATTAAATTATTTATAATAATTAACAGTCTAAATTTGTATCAATAACGGCCTGAGGAGTGATATTATGGAACCGTTCAAAATAAAAAAAATTAAAAATAAAAAGTATGAATATTTGATTTTATCGATTTCGTATATTAATCCTTTTAAAGAACTTGATAAAATAGAAAAAAAATTAAAAATGAAAGATTATAAAGGTTATGTTTTATTTGACCTTTATTTATCTCATGCTAATAATGATTACAGATTTGCAGAAGGATTTTTTGATGGCGAAAAATTTGTAAAATCTAAATTTAAATGGTTATCAGAAATTGATGAAAGTATAAAGAAAATATCCCATGAGTTTTTTTATGCTCATCCAAATTACATCGATAATAGTTTATTATCATCAGTTGAGAAATTTTATCTAAAAGAAAAAATGTTTATATAAGAGAAATCGTTCCATTATGGAACGATTTTTTTATTTCATAAAATAACAAAAATTCAGTATAATATAAATAATTATACAATCAAACCATAATCTAATGCATCCCTTTAATGAAAATATATTAAAATATTCCTGAGGTGATGCAAATGATAGTAATTAAATTACTTGTAACTGAAGAAGACTTAGACTTATTAAAAGATTTTGGATTTATTTTCTGGGATGAACGAAAACTTACACAAGAAGAACTTTATAATTATTATAAGTTTTTGCTTTCATTGCAGAAGGTTTCTAAGGAGGGAAGCGAAGAATCATGAAAAAAGCTACTGCTTATGCAAGAGTTTCGACTACCGAACAATCAAAAACAAGTATCGATGGGCAATTAGATACTATAAGAAATTTTGCAAAATTTAATGATATAAAAATAATTGAAGAATTTTGGGATAAAGAGTCTGGAGGTAAAATGTCAAGACCTAATTTTGATATTATGATCGAAAATGCTTTTGCTGGAAAATATGATCTCATACTTGTTGAAAAAATAGATAGATTCGCAAGGGAAGACATTGAAGCTACTTTATTAATAAAACAATTGGAAGACGCTGGAATATTCGTTATGTCTGTTTTAGAACCTGCTGATGTTACAACTCCATCTGGAAGGTTTCAAAGATGGATTATGCTTGGATTTGGAAAATTAGAAAGAGAAATAATCGCTGACAGAACAAAAAGAAGAATGAGAGATACTGCAAAACGCGGATATTGGATGGGAGGAATTCCACCGTATGGTTATAAAACTGTAGAAGTAAAAGATAACGAAGGAAGAATAAGAAAGAAATTAGAAATAATTGAAGAAGAAGCAAAAGTAATAAGAAAAATTTTTGAATTGCATGCAGATGGAAAGGGTTTATCTGCAATTGCAGAATTTTTAAACAATAATAATATTTCTACCAGAAAAGGGAAACCATGGGCTAAAACTACAATTTATGACTTATTAAAAAACAAAAAATATATCGGAATATATGAATATGGAAAAGGTACTAAAAGAAATCATCATTCCAAAAATAGTAAACCTTTAATTATAGAAAATGTGATTCCACCTATTATTGACAAAGAATTGTGGGAAAAATCAAAAAAACAATTTAGAACTCCTGTAAGAATTTCTATGATCAGAAATTATTTATTACGTGGTAAAATTTTTTGTGCTGAATGTGGAGCTCCTCTTGTTGGAAATGGTGGAAAGAAAACTATGTATGTTTGTTCTAATTGGAAAAGCAGAAAAGGTGATCACTATGTTGGAATATCAAAAAACAAAATTGAAAAGCATGTGTTTCTATATTTAAAACATTTATTAATCGATAATAGACCTAATTTCAAACAGATAGCTAATACATTTAATTATCTATACAAAACAAAAAAACAATCAAAAAATAGAAAGATTGAATATATAAAAAATACATTAGAAGAAAAATATGAACAAAGAAAAAATATAATAAACGCAATAAAAAAAGGAGTAATGATTGAAACATTAACTCAAGAAGCTAAACAAATAGAAAGAGAAATCAAAGAACTTAATTTACAACTTGAAAAATTAATGCAAAATGTATATTTTGAAATTACTGAAGAAGAATTAGAACATAGATGGAATAATTTAACTGAGATGATTCTTAGTGATGACGAAGATACACTAAAAGAATTATATGATCTTTTAATAGAAAAGATAGAAGTTGCAAGTGACGGATATATCAAGATTATAGATAAAGATATATTATGACATGTATAATCCATACTTGTATGGAAAGGTTCGGCTTCCCGTGGGGCTACCAGTCGATATAAGTAAAAACACTTACTGAACAATCTGCCCTCATAGATCGAGGGCAGTTTTTATTTTTCAAACATATTTTTACTATCTTCCTTAACCAAAATTTAATACTATTCAAAACATTGATGTATTAAACATTTTATTTTTTTGGTACATCTTTCAATTGTAATCACGTCCACCGTTCACTTGACAAATACATCCAAAAATATTTTTGTAATAAAAAAAGGAGCCTCTAAGGCTCCTATCAGTTTTATCTATTAATAAAAAAACCGCTCATTTGAGCGGTTTTTGTTATATTCTCTCTAAATATTTTAGTTCTTTTTTGTCCATATCAGAAAGACCTGATAATATCCGAATTATATTTTTCTGCTCTTTTCTTAAAATATGATCTGTTTCTTTGATTATTTTTTTAACTTCCTTTCTTATATGAGGATCATCTATTTTTTTTAGTTTTTTTATTGCCATTTTACGAAAATGGGCTGCATCTTCAGCATAATATGGATCATCTTCATAATCAGTTATTGCCGAATTATACCTATAAGCGTATATCAAAGCATCTATTTTCTTTTCCATAATAACACCCACTTTTTTAATTTCTTTTTTAAAGATTTATCCTCTCTAGGAAATGCTGATTTTATATTCCCAAACAAAACATTTACGATTACAATAAAATTCTTTGAATTTGGCATATTTTCTATGTATTTAGATATTTCCTTCTCAGAATACACTTTTACTATATTAAGTACTGCAACACGACTTTCTTTGAATTGCTCTGCATTAATTATACCATATATATTTCCAAATTTCAACGTATCTTTAACCATTTCATTATAGCTTGCTTTACTTTTAAAATTATATTTATCTTTATATCTACGTTTCACATAATGATAAGTGAGTAAATCAACTTTCTCACCTATTTTATATTCTGGATTTTCAATATCTACAACCTTTTTAAAACTTTTATCCCAATCTACTTTATCCAAATATTTTTCTAAAGCATCTCCTTCTTCTTGAGTTAGATTTTTCTTTTTTTTAATTTTTTCTAATAAAAATTCGTTTCGTTGCTTATCTGTCATTTCGTCAAATAGAATCCTATCACTCATATTATCGTCCTTTTTTTAACTTTTTTATCAATTATACCATAATCTTCCAGAACTTTTTCGTCAAAAACTAATGATTAAAATCAAAAATATAATTATACATTATATATTTTTGCACTTACATTCCAATATAGATGATTAAAAACATCACCTGAGTTTGACACTTATATTCCAAAACAAAGTTTAAAAATCTAAAATATTCAAATAATTCTAAAACGAACCACTATTTACTTGACAAATACATACTTCGTTTTTCTCTTATTTTTGAAAACCCTATTATACAATAAATCTATTATTAACATATTATTTTATATTTTTCTCAAAAATTTCCACAATTAATTTCCACAACTCTGCTGTTTTTGGAAAGTAAAATCCACCACCTCCTAACAATATCACAGGAAAGTTGTTTTTCTTTGCGCATCTTGATAATATTGTAGAAATAGATTTATAGAATCTCTCACTCAAATCTATCGAAGACATTGGATCATACTTATAACCATCAACTCCCATTTGTATTAACAGCATATCTGGTTTAAAAAAACGGATTTCATTTGGTATTTGAGATAAAACTTTAGTCATAATATCTTGCTCTGTCATTCCTGGAAATATTGGAATATTTAAATTAGTTGTAGTATTTTCTCTTTCATAACCACTTATATATGGATATTGGGTTTCTGGATGTTGATGAATGGAAATAGTATATACCGTATTATCCTTTAAAAAAGCTCGTTGAGTCCCATCACCATGATGAACATCCCAATCTATAATCATAATCTTTTTGTATCCCAAATTTTGTGCATGCTTTGCTCCAATAACTACATCATTAAAAATACAAAAACCTCTTGCTTCATTTTCAAAAGCATGATGCCAACCTCCACACAAATTAACAGAAATTTTATTATTTTCTGAAATAGATTCTATTGCTGTTAATGTTGCACCAACAGATAATAATGCCGGAAAATACTTATCTTTTATCGGGGTTTCAACACTTCCACCCCTATTATTTTTTATACTATTTATATATTCTTTTGTATGAAATAATGCAATTTCTTCTTCTAAGGCATATCTTGGTTCAACAATTTTAAATTCAAATTTAGATTTTAAAAGTTTTTCTACACCATTCTTACATCTTATGCTTCTTAATGGATGACTTATTCCAAAATCATATTCTAAAAGTCTGTCATTCCAAACAATATTAACCATTATCTGCACCTCCAACTTTACTATACACAATTATTATAATCATTAAATTTATATCCTCTTTATCATTATTTATAGTGTCTTATTGAGATTTCAATAATTTTCTCCAACGCTTTTACAATATTTTCCAAAGACATACTTGGCATATTTTTCTTATCAATTACTTGTTCAGGCAAATACGGCACATGTATAAATCCCCCTAAAGTTCTCTTAAAATCCTTATGAATATAATACATTAGTCCATACAGCAGATGATTACAAACAAATGTTCCTGCTGTATTGGAAATTTCTGCAGGAATACCTATACTTTTAACTCCTTTTACAATTTCTTTTATTGGCAAATTAGAAAAATATGCATTCTCTCCATCAAAAAAAATTGGTTTATCTTCGGGTTTATTTCCTTCATTATCTTCTATTCTGGCATCATCAATATTTATTGCAACTCTTTCTATTGATATATGCGCTCTCCCTCTAGCTTGACCGACACAAATAACAATATCTGGCTGTATTTCGCACATTTTACTTCTCAATATTTCTATAGATTTATAAAAAACCGTTGGAATTTCCATTTTTACTATTTCTGTATCCATTATTTTATCTGGTAATCTTTTTACAGCTTTAAAGGATGGATTTATCTTTTCTCCTCCAAATGGATCAAAACCTGTAACTAATACTTTCATTTTTTCATCTCCTCTTATTACATATATATACAATATATTATAACACTAAAAATTGAACATTATTAAATAATTATTACACATGTCTACTTTATAATTGTTATAATTTTCACGTACAATTGTAAACTATATATTGTATAATTAAATTAGATAAAAAGTATCCTATTTAACCTGGAGGTGAGATTATGGCATTTTTAAATTTTAAAATCAAATCAGAAAGTGAAAATCCAACCAAAACAATAGTTAAAGCAAGAAGTTTTGAAATGATTATAGATGAACCAGAAAGTCTTGGTGGAAAAGATGAAGGTGCAAATCCTGTAGAATATCTTTTAGCAGCATTTGCTGGTTGTTTAAACGTCGTTGGCCATTTAGTAGCAAAAGAGATGGGATTTAAATTAAGAAAAATGGAAATTAATATCGACGGAGACTTAAACCCTGCAAAATTTTTAGGAAAACCTTCTGAAGATCGAACAGGTTATACTAAAATTAACGTTTCCTTTATCCTTGAAACTGATGCTAATGAAGAAACATTAAAAGAATGGCTGAAAAAAGTTGAAAAAAGATGTCCAGTTTCAGATAATCTATCAAATCCAACACCAATTAAATTTAACATTAAAACGTTTTAAAAAGGATAAGGCTTTGAGCCTTATCTCTTTTTTATTTAATCATCAAAAACACTTTTATAAACTCTTAAAAAATTTTTTCCTAAAATCAATTTTATTTCATTATCATTATATCCATGTTTTTCTAAAACTTCTATAAATAAACTTAACTCATGATGACCATTTAAGGAATCTTTGTGAAAATTTCTAAACATATCACAAAAATCAAATCCAATGCCTACATATTCAACACCAACCAAATTAGATATATAGTCAACATGTTTAACTAAACCCTCTGCATTGTTCTCTTCATCTTTATCAGAAACAAAAGAACCACTTCCATTTATACCAATAACACCTTTTGTTTTTGCAATTGCCTTTATCTGATCATCTGTTAAATTTCTCATAGATGGATATATATTTCTAACATTAGAATGAGAAGCTATAATTGGTTTTGTAGAAAATTCAATAACATCCCAAAAACCTTCATCATTTAAATGACTAACATCAACAATTATTCCTAATTTTTCCAATTCTTTTAAAACTTTAACTCCAAAATCTGTTAATCCGCCTTTTTCTCCTTCCAACTTCTCATTAAAAAAACAACCATCAGCTACATAATTTCTTCTACTCCAGACTAACCCTGCAAATCTTACTCCTAACTCATAAAATACTCTTAAAAGATATATATCATTTCCAATTGGTTCTAAACCTTCAAAAGATAGCATTATTCCTAAAATATTATTATCTACAGCATATTTTATATCTTTCAAATTTTTGCATAACATTATTTTTCCATTTGATTCTTCTATCTCTAAATATAAAGAACTAATTTGGTCAAGTGCATTTCTCAAAGCCATTTCTGGAATATATATATCAGGAATAAATAACGAAGAAACTATAATATTAAATCCACCCTTTTTAAATTTTTCATAATGATCTGTTAGTATTACACCTTTTCTACCTTTCTTTCTCTTTTCATACACATCAATTAACAAATCAAAATGGCCATCTATAACAATACTTTTCAACATATTCATCTTTATTCCTCCTCAAAAATTAATGTATATATTTTAAATGGTTTATAATGAAATTTTGAAGATTTTATTTCTTTCAAATTATCCAATAATATATCCGATAAATATGCCTTTTTATAATCGAATTTTACATTAAAATCACATAACCCTCTTTTTCCTTCAACTTCCACTAATCTTATTATTAATCTATTTTTTGCTTTAAAAACAGAAACAACCTTCAATGGTGAAAAATCAATAAACTTATCTACAATTTTTATTTTTTTATTTAAAATTCGAAGAGGCTTATTTAATCTTTCGGATTCAACATATATCTCTTCAAGATTATTTGAATGACTCATAATTGAATATAAAAATTCATGTTTTCCCTCATCTGCTTTTAGATCAGGATAAACTGGACCGTGTATTAATGATAATCCTAAAACATTATAATCAATTGACGCACTATATATTCCATCATTTAAAATAGCTACACCAAAATCCGGCTCAGATATTTCCATCCACCTATGCATATATACTTCAAACATTGCTTTTTCATACGAAGTATTCTTATGAACTGGCCTTGTTATATATCCTCCAGATATATCAAATCTGGCATACCGGGATAATACATCTACAGGAAATAAAACTTTCAATAATTTTTTTCTTAAATTCCAATTAACCACTGTTTTTATATCAATACGCTTTGAATCTTTAACCAATGAAATATATTGCATTATATCAGTTCCATCATATTCATAATACGTTCTTATAACCTTTCTAAAAATTCCATCCTCAACAATTTTTATATCCTTAATTTCTAATTTTTCACCAAAATACTTATAATTATAATCTATATCCCAAGCTCCCCAAGCTAAAGGAACATCATCATAAATCATTAAAATATTCCCTTTATCTTTAAACAAAGACCTTTTCTTTTTTTTATCATAAACTTTTATACCATCTTTCAAAATTTCTATAAAATAATTATTATTTTCAAGATTATATGTTTTATCACTTTTTTTCTTTTGTATATATGGTTTTCCTTTCTCTAATTTTTTATTTGAAAATTTATTTAAAGGCGATATAATATAAAGATATTTACCATCATATGTTTTTTGAGAAGGTAATTTAAACGATTTATCCGTAATAAAATAATTATCACTACTATAATTACTATAATTTACTAATACAGCTTCATTACTAATTTCTAATTCTTCACTTATTATATCCTTACAATTCTCTACTTCCTTTTGTAATGAGGACTCCGATTCTTCATATACTTCTTTAATTGAAGAACCAGGAATAACATCATGAAACTCTCTTGTTAATAAAACCTTCCATGATTTCTCCAATATTTTTGATGATTTATTTTCCAAAGCCAATATATATTCTGTAAAAAATAATTCATCCTCTAACAATTTATGCAATTTCTTTGTTTTTAACTGAGAAAAATGGGTCGCTCTGTGGAATTCAAAATATAATTCATTATCCCAAATAGGTATTTCTTTATTTTTAATATTATCGTTTAAAGTTTCAAAAAATTTACTCCCTGTTGTGGAAATTAAATTCGGAACATATGGTAAATTATTAGTTACTTCAAAATCAATCATATGTGTTTCAGATGGTCCACCACCCCCATCACCATAACCATATGTTAATAATGTCCCATCAAATATATCTCTATTTCTAAAATTATTAAATGTCTTTAATACACATTCTGCATCCAAATGTCCATTATAACCTTCCTTTGGATTATTAAAACTATGATATAAAATTTCACTTCCGTCAATTCCACGCCAATAACATATATCATATGGAAACTCATTTTTTTCATTCCAGGTTAATTTAGTAGTGAAAAAATACTTTACTCCTGCCTGTTTTGCAATTTGAGGCAATATCCATGAAAATCCAAAAACATCTGGTAACCAGCATACATTAGAGTATTTTCCAAACTTTTCTTTAAAAAATTTTTGCGCATAATAAAATTGTCTAATTAGCGATTCAATAGAAGGTATTTTTGTATCAGATTCTACCCACATACCGCCATTTAGATCCCACATACCTTTATCTGAAAGTTTTTTTATCTGATCAAACAGATTAATATCATTTTTTATATCCTCATACATTTGAGGGCTGGATTGTATAAATGTAAAATATGGATACTTTTTAGCAAGTAAAGTTGCATTTGAAAATGTCCTCTTTATCTTTCTTTTAGTTTCTTCAATAGGCCAGAGCCACGCATAATCAATATGCGCATGGCCAACAACATATACATTTCCTATTTTCGGATATTTTTTATGTAATTTTTTTAAATTTATCTCTAAAAAATTCAATGCCTCAGATACATCAATATTCATACCATTGAATTTTTCAAATTTTGGTCTTGACCAGACAGATGAAAGTTGATTATATAAATTTGGTGAGTTATTTATTGCTGAAAGATATTCAGAAGTTTTATGAGGAATATCTATTTTATGAAAGGTTAAATTAACCAAACTGGATAATTCATCATTTAATGAATCATTCTTAGAAATCTCTATTAATTGGGATATTCCTATAAAATATCGTATTAATTTTCTCATACCACGATTTATTTTTATTAAATTTGCTCTTTTAAATATAGTTTTTTTAGATGGGATTCCAAAAAGATTATAAGGAACTGTCTCAGCTTCAAATAAATGTTCTTTACCATCTGCTATAAAAGATAAATCTATTTCTTTATGATATTCATTTATTTCACCATAAGGATTTCCATCTATCTTTATTAATGTTTCACCACCAAACCAGAATTCACCATAATAATCATGTGGTACTTTTAACTTTTTTCTAAAAACAACTGGAAAAGGTTTATATTCCCATTCAAAACCAACACTTACCTCAAAACTTTTTCCACTTTGAAAAAATTCCCAATTATTAATAGGAATAATATCTATATATTGATATGGATAAATATCGTCTATCATTTTTTTTATTCTTAATATTTCATGCTTAATTTTATGATACATAATATCCCCCCTAATAAAAATTTTCACTTAATTTTATTCTTTTCTTATTATAATTATTTTACCACATAAAAATAAATCTTTTTAATTTCGACAAAAAAAGTCGTAATATGATTATAAATCATATGAAAAGTATATTTGCTATAATATGGCTGATTAAAAACATATTATTCTATTATTATTTAATTCAAAAGGGTGAGGATATATATGAAAATTGCTTTTTTTAGTACAAAAAAATATGATATAGAATTTTTTAATCATGCAAATAAAAAGTATAATTTTGACATTAAGTATTTTGAATCAAAATTAAATGAAAAAACTGCTATTTTAGCAAAAGATTATGATGTTGTTTGTGCTTTTGTAAACGACAATCTAAATGAAAATGGAATTAAAATATTTAAAGAAAATGGAATTAAATTAATTGCTTTAAGATCTGCAGGATTTAACCATGTCGATATTTCAGCTGCAAAAAAATATAACATAAAAGTCGTACATGTTCCAAAATATTCACCATATGCTGTTGCAAAACATACAATAGCTTTAATTCTTTCATTAAATAGAAAAATTCATAAATCTTATTTAAGAATAAGAGAAAATAATTTTTCACTCGATGGTTTATTAGGGTTCGATTTGCATGGAAAAATTGTTGGTATTATTGGCACTGGAAAAATCGGAAGAATTACAGCAAATATTTTAAAAGGGTTTGTCATGAAAATTTTAGGATATGACAAATTCCTAAATGATAAATTTATTGGAGAATATGTTGATTTAAATACATTATTTAAAAAATCAGATATTATTTCTTTACACTGTCCTTTAAATAAAGATACATACCATATCATAAATAAAAATACAATTAATTTGATGAAAAAGGGTGTAATGATAATAAACACAAGCCGCGGAGGTTTAATAGATACAAAAGCTGTAATAGATGGATTGAAATCAAAAAAATAGGTTATCTTGGATTAGATGTTTATGAAGAAGAAGAAAATATTTTCTTTGAAGATTTATCAGAAGAAATCATTGATGATGAAACATTTCTTAGACTAACTACATTTCCAAATGTATTAATTACTGGTCATCAAGGTTTTTTTACTCAAGAAGCTTTAACTAATATTGCTGAAACCACATTAGAAAATATTAATAATTTTAAAAATGGGATACTAAATCAAAATATCGTAGTTTAAAAAGGGAATTAACCCACCCTTTTTCTTATGTCCTCTAAAGCTATTAACGCTCCTTTTTTGTACAAATCATTTCTCCTACTTCATTAGCAAACTTAACAATCTTAAAACAATCTTTTTCCCCTTTAGAGAAATATCTACATTATATTCCTTCATCTTATTTACTAGAAAAATACCCAAAGAATCATTTCCTACATTTCCTAAAATCGAACTTTCACCACCTAAAAGAGATACAACAGCAGCAACATTTGCTGGAGCTCCACCAGCTTTTTTTTCAAAACGAACTCCTTTTGATAAATCTTTATTTTTATCCAAACATATAAAATCAATTAACATTTCACCTATAGTCAATACTTTTTTCAAATTACCTCCAACCTCTAAAATATTAACACTTATAACATCGTCTTTTTCATTATCTTTTATTAATAAATAAAATATCTAATTATTTTATCCATCTCGAATATCTTGCAATATTTATATACATTCCAACATGGATAATTAAAACTGTTTCTTTGTTTTTTTATCTATTTTGCACATTTTTATTTTCCTCTTTTTGTTCTTTTTTATTTTACCATTTACACCAACATCATCCATAACACTTATAATCTGAATTTCGCTTGGCTTTATTTCACTTCTTGCAATATTTTCACTCCTTTCAAATATAAAATATTATAAACACATATAAACACTTGATAAAATATATAAAATATTGTATAATAATATTGTTAATAAATCTTTGGAGGTGGTATTATAGATATTGAATTTAGCCTCCACGCCCTACAAAGAGCTGAAGAAAGAGGAATATCTAAGAATGATGTACTTGAAACACTTGAGAATCCAGATATCATCCACCCCGGAAAAGGTAATAAAAGGATTTCAATAAAAACACTTAATTCTAAAATTATCCGTATTGTTTATGTTGAAGAAAATAACAAAAAAATTGTAATAACTGTGACGCTGGGTTAATCCCGGCTCACTTTATATAGAAAAATCGAATTCAAAGGAGGTATGATCATGAGAATGACTTATGAAAAATCAACTGATTCTGCATATATTTATTTTTCAAAGGAGAAAAATAATAAAATAGTTAAAACAATATCTTTAAATGATGATATGACATTCAATGCTGACATTGATGAAAATGGAAATGTTATAGGAATAGAAATTCTCGATTTCAAAGAAACTTATGGATATACTCCTAAAAATATTCAAGTTGAATCTTTAAACGATGCTGATTCTTTAAAAGTTTACACTCCTGCTGAAGTTGCTAAAATATTAAAAGTAAATTCTGATACTGTAAGAAGATACATTAGAACAGGAAAAATTAGAGCTTCTCGAGTTGGAAAAACATATAGAATTACCCAAAAAAACATAGAAGAATTTTTAAATAGTACATTGGTAAAATAAAATGGGGAGAAATTCTCCCCATTATTCCTTATGCAAACTTAATTTGCCCTTCATTATACAATTCTTGAATTATTTCTGATAAAAACTCTTTGAAAGTTTGTTTTCCGTCCAATATAAAACTATCTGGTGCATTTAAATTAATGTAATTATTTATAACTTCAGGGTTTTTCTGATTTTACTTGATAAAAAAACGAATATAACATATATATCGCTTGAATTATAATAAATATCTAGCAATAATAAATCTTTTTGATTTAAATAGTGTAATACTAAAGAGTTTAATAAAAATCTTCAAGTAATTTTAGAAAGAACCATTTTTCAATTGTAATCACGTCCTCCGTTCACTTGACAAATACAATACTCCTCTTTATTTTATTATAACCGTTTTTCCAGCAGCTCTAAGAATTTTGTTTAAAAAATCGACCCTTGGATTAATTATTCCACGCTCAAACCTCGAGAGTGCTTGTTGAGAAATTCCAATTTTGCGAGCAAACTCTTGCTGAGTTAAATTGTTTTTTTTGCGATATTCAATAACTGCAGCTATAACTTGATATTTTAAATCAAGATCATCATACTTTTCTTTTAGTTTTGAATTTCTTTTTAAAGCTTGTTTTTTATATTCGTCAAAATCATACAATTTTACTTTACTCATGTTGATTCCTCCATTTCATTTATTATTCTTTTCATTTTTCTGAAAATAGGATCTAATATAGTTGAACCAAATTTTTGTGTTTTCTTTATATTATAATCGAATAAAATAAATATAACATTATTTTTTATGAAATAAAAAATTCTTAATTGGACGTGAGATTTTATTCTTAGTTCTCTCAAAGAAATGTTTTTATATTTATAACCTTTGATAATTTTAGAATAGGGTGATCCTAGAGATGTACCTAATTTTTTTAATAATTCAAGTGTCCTGAAAATTTCAGCAAGAAGTTCTATATCTTCATTTTTTGAACTATTTTCTAATTTTCTCAAGTATTTTTCTACTTTGGTATCAAATTTGATTTCTATATTTTCCATAATTTCCCTCTTTTTTTATTTATATTATAATTATACATCAAATATGATGTATTGTCAATAAGATTTTTATTTTAAATTTAAATATCCCTCCTTGAAATAAATACCGGCACAACCCTGCATTATTCCGGCATTCCTGCTTTAAAGAGACGGTGCTATTTAAATGTGCTGATCTCTGTAATGTGTTAGTGAGTGCCGGATTTTTTATACTAATCAGAATTATACTAATTTAAATTATTATATTGATTGTTTTTATTTTAAATGAAGAGATGAGAGAGGTGAGGCAAATGAAAAGAAAAGAGTTGAGAAAAGTTAATAAAAAGGGGATTTCCAAAATGTAAAAACAACTACAAGAATGTTAAAAAAAAGGGATTAAGAATTAGAAACAAAATTAGCAAAAAACCATTTTTTCAAAAGAGCTTATGGTTTTAAATCTTTTAAGTATTTATCCATTACTATTTTTTTGGCTTTAGGTAAATTGCCTTTTTCCTAATTACCCACTCTTTTCGTGGGAGAACCGTAATAATACTAAGCAATTCTTTGCTGTTTCGGAAAACTTTCATGAAAAACAAAATTAATATATCACTTGATATATTAATTCAAAGAAACAAAAAAGCCCGGCTCCAAGCCAGGCTTTTTTTATTTTATATTAATTTTTCTGTTTTTATTATTTAACATAATATCCCCATCCCAAAATATTTGTTTTTTATAATTATAACAAATTACTTTATATTTGTCAACCTTTTATTACAATAGTTTTATAATTATAGTTACATTTTATTATTCAACATCTTTTTGAATATTACTATTTAATTTCTTCTACATATTTTGCTTCTTTTCCAACAAAAATAACTATGAATTTTTTTAAGTCTTCTCTTTTATAATCCAATTCATATGATTTCTTGTATTTTTCTATTTGTTCTTTTGCCTGTTTTATTTTTCTTTTTAATTTTTCTTCTGTGTATTCTTTTTGTTTTATGTATTTTACTTCTATTATTGCTTCATATGGCACTTCTTCATACCTTTTGAACATTGCTATGTCTATATACCCATTTTCTACTGGATATTCCATTTTTACCATTGCATATGGCGTTAGTATTAGATAACTATACATTATTGCTTTTATGTATTTTTCATCTAATCCCATGAATATTCTGTTGTCCATTTTGCTTAATAGGTTTTCTATTTCTTTGGCAAAGCTTTTTATTTCTCCATCTGATA
>NZ_AZAY01000004.1 GCF_001021165.1 Marinitoga sp. 1197 | reverse complement strand
TCTATCATTTTTTCGCTCTTTTGTCAATACTTGTTCGTTACAAGTTTCTAAAATTATCCTGTCTGAAATTAATAATAAATTCTTTTGGTGTTGAATCGAAAATAACTTTACCTTCTTTTAATACTATGATTCTATTACATATATCAAGATATCTAAAAAGATTTCTTGTTGCAAAAATTAAAACTCTATTTTGATTTATATCAGAAATCACATCTTTTATTTTTTTTAATAATATATCATCAATGTGATCCAGAATAGAATCAAACATAAAAATATTTGGATTTTGAGCTAAAGAAATAAATAAAAGCAATGATAATTTATCAGCACTTGACCAATTTGATAAATTGTTATAATATCTTAAGCTTTTTAAGTCAGCAAATTTTTCTATTAAATCTAATTTTTTCAATAAAGAAATATGTTCATAAGATAGATTTTGTGGTGTAATACCTAAAGATACTTTAAGTAATTCCTTCAAGGATATATAATTTAAATTTTGTAAGTACTGTGGTTCGGTATAAGTTATGTTACTTCTTAAATATTTTTTTTCCTGTTCTCTGACATCTTTTCCTCTATATTTTATATCTCCTTTTCCATAAACATTATTAAATAATTCTTCATTTAAATGTACAAAAGATCTTAATAATGATGATTTTCCTGAATTTCTTTCGCCATAAATCAAGACAGATTCATTGTTATATAATTTTAAATTTATTGATTTTAATACTTCTTTATTATTCATATATAATGAAAAATTTTTTATTTCAATAATAGGTGGTTCACTATTATATACCATAAAATTCACCTATCGCTATTCAGTTTTTCTTTTTTGTTTTTATCATTTACGTTTTGAATGGAATTAAAAAACCTTTTTTTTGTAAAATCTTTTAACTCTTCCTCATTTTCAATATCTTTAATCTGTTTTAAAAATTCATATTGTGATAATGTATTGATTTTTCCATTTTTATATTCCATCAAAACACCTCCTTACTAAATAATAATACAAAAATATATACATGATTTTGAAAAAATATTTATTTTACAGACATTCTTTGTAAAATTTTTATTATTTTCTAATAAGAAAATATAGAATTATTTTATGTAACTTGAATATTTGTTTTTTATATCAATAATTTATTAATAAAGAATTACCTTTGTAAAACAATATAATTCCCATATTGTTTGGATTTTTTGAAAATAATATTTTATATAAGTTTGTATCAAATTTAAAAATTATATAGTTGACAAAATATAAAAGTTATTGTATAATATGAAAGGCTTGCCGAGGTGGTGGAATCGGCAGACACGCATGGTTGAGGGCCATGTGGGAATTTATCCCGTGCGGGTTCAAGTCCCGCCCTCGGCACCAATAAAAAAAGAAGGAACTTTTAAGTTCCTTCTTTTTTTATTAATTAATCTTTTTATTATTATCTTCTAAAACTATTTGTATATTAGTTTTAATCTTTAAAAAATGCATGAAAAATCGCTAAATCCACATGCTTTGAAAATGGAAAATGTTTTTAAATATATCATTTTATTTTTAATTACCCATTCTTTTTGTGGAAGATCCATTTTTATTTAAGTTTCTTTTATGATTTAATAAGACTACAATACCGCCTATTAACAATACATAATAGTAAGTTGTAAATCTCCATAAAACTATAACTGTTCCAATTCTTTCCTTTATTATAAAATCAGAAAATAAAAAATAAAATATTCCTTCAGCACCTCCAGAAGTTCCTGGCGTTGGAATAATAGAAGAAGTTATTTGAGTTATTAATGATCTAAAAACGAGTTTTAATGATATGTTCTTATTAAATCCCTTTAGAATCACTGGCAATACTAGAAAAGAACATGAAAATTGAAATATACTCAAAACAAAAACCAGGATAATATTAATTAATCTCTTTGATTGTAGCTTAAATGTTTCAATAAAACTTTTTACTTTAGAAATTATTTCGTCAATATATTTTTCAGGATTTTTTAAAACCCCTATTTTTTTTAAGATTTTTACAAAATATAGAGTGGTATTTATAGCAGCTTTTTGATTTATTACATAAAAAATTATCAAAAAAACAGCTAATGAATTCAATAAAACTCCTAAAATAATACCCGAAGTAATATAAATAGAAAAATGAAAAAAAGAATATATCGTAGCTACGATACCTAAAAATGCCATACTAATTTGAAAAATAAAAGTTTTAAAAAGAATAGCAGCTGTTGCTTGCCCAGGATCTATACCATATTTTGAAATATATATTATCTGAAATGGTTGTCCTCCGGTATAAAAAGGTGTTAAATAACTGTAGAATTGTCCTATAAGAGTGAAATTTAAAGCCTGTTTTAAAGACACTTTTTGTAATAAAACTTTTATTACAAAACTTTCAATAACCCATTTTATAGTTATAATAAAAAAACCAAAAAATAAAAACCAATAATTATATCCTAAAAAATTTTGGATATTATTTACAAAATTTTTAACTCCTGAAATTAGTATAAATACAACTAATGTGCTTATTAATGCAAATAAAAATCCATATATGTATTTTTTTTTCATTTTAATATTTTAATTCAAACCCTTTTGTTTTTAGTTTGTTACTTATTTCTTCACGAGATACTTTTTCATCGTCATAGGTTAATTCAACTGCCCCAAAAGCTTTTTCAACTTTAAATTTTATAATACCCTCAATACTTTTTAATATGTTTTCTATGATTTCAGCATCTTTTTCGTTCTTATATCCTTTTATCATATACATATTAAATGTTTTTGCCACTTTAATCACCCCTTTTTATATTTTTGAATATATCTCCAATTTTAATTTTTCTACCGTTATATGCATCTATTATTTTTACTGCTTTTTTTCCGGGGAATTGTATTTTGCCAATTTTTATGCTTCCTGAACCAACTGAAATTTCAGCACCATACTTATCAATTGATAAAACTTTTCCTGGAATATCATTTTTTGATGTTCCCAATGATGCATTAAATACTTTTACAATTTGTCCATTTAATTCGCATTTCGCCCCGGGAATAGGATCGTATGCTCTTATTTTATTAAACACTTTTATATTTTCATTATACCAATTTATATATGTATCTTCAATTGTTATTTTGCTTGCGTAAGTAGCTTCGTTATCATTTTGATATATCAGTTTTTTACTATATATTTCAAAATTATTTAAGAATTCAATTAATGATTCACTTCCGAGTTTGGCTAATCTATTATATACGCTCTCAAAATTATCTTCCATATAGATTGGAAGTTCTTTCATATAGGCAATTGGTCCGGCATCTAATTCTTTTACTATTTTAAAAATAGAAATACCAGTTTTTGTTTCACCGTTTTCGATGGCTCTCTGAATTGGCGCAGCGCCTCTATATTTAGGTAACAATGAAGCATGTATATTCCAACAACCAAATTTAGGTAAATTAATAACTTTATCTTTTAATATTTTACCATATGCTACAGTTATTATAATATCAGGGTTTAATTTTTCCAGGGATTCGTATCCTAATTTTAAATTTACACTTTTAGGTTGAAAAATAGGAATATTATTTTCCAGAGCTATTATTTTTACTGGAGTTGGAATGAGTTTTTGACCTCTGCCTTTTGGTTTATCGGGCTGAGAAAAAACACCAACAACATTAAATTTATAATCTATTAATTTTTTTAAGTGAATAGCAGCAAAGTCAGGAGTTCCCATAAATACTATTCTCATATATATCAATTTCCCCCATTTCTTTAGCTATTTTTCTTCCTTCTTTCATTAAATCTTTTATTTTACCTTTTAATTTTGCTTTGCTGGCTGTACTAACTTTATCTATAAACAATATACCTTCCAGATGGTCATACTCATGTTGAAATATTCTTGCAGGATATTCGTGTAATTCTTCTTCTACTACATTTCCATTTTCGTCCATATATCTTACTCTTACGCCTTCAGGGCGTTTAACGTTCAAAAAAATTCCTGGAATGCTTAAACATCCTTCTTCGAAAATAATTTCTTCACCTAAAAACTCTATAATTTCAGGATTTATAACCTTTCTTAATTTATTTCCATCGTCCATTATAAAAAATCTTTTACTAATACCTATTTGCGGTGCAGCTAAACCAACTCCATCTTCTTTATACATCATATTTGTCATAATTTCTAAAAAGTTTCTAAAATTTTCATCTATGTTTTTTACATTAATAGCTTTTTTTCTTAAAACAGGATCACCAATTAATCTAACCTTTAAATTCATTTTTACCCTCCTAATTCTTTTAATTTTTTCATATAATCAAAATCTGTTAAAAAAGACTTTATAGGTGTTACTGAAACATAATTCTCTTTTAATACAAAATAATCTGAATTCAAATCTTCATCATCTTCAATTATCTCTCCTAACATCCAGTAATAAGTATTTCCATATGGATCTTTTCTTGGTTCAAAATAATCTCTATATCGTCTTTTACTCTGTCTGGTAATTTTAAAACCTTTTATTTCTGAATAATCAACATTTGGTACGTTAATATTTAAAGCACTGAATTCAGGCATATCAAGAAAATTATGATTTTTTAAAAATTTTAAAAGAAATTTTGCTGCTGTTTCATAATTTGGATTTTGATAGTTAGCACTTGATATAGCTATTGATGGGAGACCATTTAAGGAACCTTCGAGTGCTCCCGAAACAGTACCAGAATATAATAAGTCTGTTCCTAAATTTGGACCTTTATTTATTCCACTAATAACCATATCGAAATTAATATTTTTATATATTGCTTCTAACCCTAATTTCACACAATCAGCTGGAGTTCCATTTGCAGCATAGCCTAAAAATTCATTATTCAGAAAAATTTTTTTAGCCCATAAAGGATTTCGAATGGTAATTGCATGACCGGTGGCACTTCTTTCAACATCAGGAGCAACAATATAAACATTATGCTCTTTTTCTAATTCTTTTTTCAAAATAAAAATACCTGGTGCCATAATCCCATCGTCATTTGTTACAAGAATATTCACAATATCACCTCATGTTTACAGTTATAATAAAGAACTGTCAAATATAATTATTTTACTATATTATATCACTCTAAGTTTAAAAAACAGGATTAATTGCTTTAAACTTTGAAGAAATATTCTCAGATAAAATTAATGCATTATATTTAATTAAAACTGTTATTTATCTGACTTGAAATTTAAAAAAAAATATGATAATATCCAGATGCATTTTTCACCAGTTTATGATATAATATTTATTAGCAGTCGAAATTTTTATAGGAGGTGCTTTTGTGAAAAAGGTTTTTTTATTAATTATTTTTGCTATACTTAGTATAAGTATGTTTTCTCTTAATCCACTTAACATGGCTAATATAAAAGAGAATTATGTAACTTATATTGAGAAATATAATAGCCACTCTAATGATTTTCAATGGTTTTTTGAAGAATTGAAAAACATGGGATTGTATAAATTTTATAAGTCGCAGATGGTAGGGAGTGCCGAATATACGGATAGACCATCGTATATTCCAAAACATTTATCATCTATAGCAGAAGAACATAAGTTTGAATCTTTAGAAAAAGAAATTGCATTTGCCGGGTTCCTTGCTTATGTACAGAGTGATTTGGCCGGAAAAAACTTGAAAGAAGAAACAATTAGATCATTACCAGCGTTTTATTTGGCGTTAGAAAAGTATTCCACTTATTTACAGGATACAGGTTTTTTATATATAAAAAATGCCATTGCATATTCACTCGGTTTGGTTAAAGATTCTCCTAATAAGACTTTATTAAAAATAAAGATGAAAAATAGACGTGCAAAATTAGAATCTCCAGAATATTATATTTATGAAGGCAATCCCGATACTTTATTCGACAATATTATTTCTGAAAATAAAAAGACTCTCGAAGATGGAATAAAAGAAATTTCAAAACTGAAAATAACTGGTGAAGATCTCGAAATAGAGATAGATGATTTGGCATCCAAAGTTTTATCCTTTGTGCCTGAAAAAATAAAAAAAGATACTTCTGAAATTATAAATATATTTTTAAATAATGCTGAAGTGAAAAAAAGTAGAGAGTGGATCAGATTTGTTGTATATTTGCTTTTGATTATAATTGTATTTTTGTTAAAAAAGAACAATCTATATCAATGGTTGTTTTTTGGAATAACTCTTAGTGAAAGTATATATATTTTAAATTATTTTGATTTTTCAAAAGATATAATTACTTCGTTTTTATATGGAACTTTCTTGCTTTTAGGTTTCTCATTAATATTAGTTACAATGTTTTTTAAAGCTTTTGGAAGAAACGTTCCATTATTAAAAAGAATAATAAATGTTTCTTTAATCGTTGTAATTTTATTGCTAATGAATATGCCACTGTTCAAAAATGTTGAAGAAATTAGAATGGAAAATAATCCAGATTTTCATAGTTCTATAATGCAAAAAACGCTATTAAATGATATTTTAGTATACCCATACACATTTGTAAATAAAGATGTAGCGTATATAGGTTCTCAATTATCTGCAGAATATTCATCAATAAGATACATATATAATTCAGCATTAAAGAAATTTTTAATCGATTCTGGAAAAAGTAAGATTTTAGATTATTTAAATTACGAAGATGGTAAAGCTAAAGTAGATTTATTGCTTCAAGGACTACATATTGATAATTTTGAAACTTATACAAAATTAGCAACTGAATTCAAAAAGATACTTGATGAATTTGAAAAAAATTCCGAAAAGAGATATAAAAATATAGAAAATGGTTTATTAGAGTATAATAAAAACGTTACGAATATTCTTAAATATTCTGATGAAGAATTTAAAGAATTATTCAAAGACACTTTGGAAAAGAAATTGATAAAATCAAGCGTTTTAGTTAATTACAAACCAAAATTATTGTCTGTTTTTTCAGAAAAAACAAATACCAGCATAAATCTTAAACCAATTATTACTGATTGGGGTACAAAAGTGTTATTGTTATTGATTTTAGGATTTTTATATTTCTTTTTGAACGACAAAATAAGATTCAAAATATTTGGTATAATTATAATGTTTATCGCATCTATAGTATCATTTATAAAACCAGAAACTATTCATGTTCTATCTGAATTTAAATATCCTGTATTAAATGCTCAATCATTCAGTGTTAATATTATGTTTGGCATTTTGATGTTAATTTTTACCGCTTTAAGCGGATTACAAATTATTAAATTCTATAAAGGGAGGTAAGGTTATGAAGAAAGCTGTACTTTTAGTTTTATTAATGGCATTGGTAGTTTCATCTTTTGCTTTCAAAGTTATTATGGTTACAGACGTAGGGGGTTTAGGAGACAAATCATTTAATGATGGTGCATGGGCAGGTGTATTAAGAGCTAGAGATAAATATGGTATAGATGCGCAGGTTATTCAATCAAAAGAGCAAAGTGACTATGTTGACAACTTATCAAATGCTGCTAAAGAAGCAGATGTTGTTATTGCTGTTGGTTTTATGATGAGTAATGCATTATTTGATGTTGCACCACAATATCCAAGCGTAAAATTCATAGGTATAGACATTGCTCCACCAGAAGGTGGAAATGTTCCTAAAAATGTTCAATTATATTTATTTAAAGAACAGGAATCAGCATTTTTTGTTGGTTATTTAGCAGCAGCTATGACAAAGACAGGAAAAGTTGGTTTCATAGGTGGTATTGCTATTCCTCCAGTAGAAAGATTTAGATATGGTTATGTTGCTGGTGTTAAAGCTTACAACGATATTTATGGAGAAAATGTAGAAATTGTTGTTGGATACACAGAATCATTTACAGATGCTGCAAAAGGTAAATCAATGGCATTAGCTCAATTTGCTGAAGGAGCAGATATAATATTTGCTGCAGCAGGAGCTTGTGGTAACGGTGTTATAGATGCTGCAAAAGAAAAATCATTAAAGGTATATGGTATCGATGCTAATGCAAATTTATCAGCAGTTGTTGACAAATATTATGAAACGGGCGAAGGATTCTTTGCAATTGGTGTTGACTCAGATCAGGATTATATGGCACCAGGTTATGTTTTAGCAAGTGCATTAAAAAGAGTTGACAATGCATCATATTATGGTGTAAGAGATGCTTACAGAAACAGATTTAAAGGTGGAGTTCAGGTATTAGGTGCTCAAGAAGATGGTGTAAGTTTATCACCAATGAAATATACAAAAGGTATGGTTCCTTCAAGAATTTTGGCTGAAGTTGAGTACTTAAATTATGCAATTAAAACAGGATTATTGGTTGTTCCAGATAATGAAAATGATTTAAACAACTTTACAGTTGATATTGAATTTCCATTTTAATTTAATTTAAAATACAGGGGCGGGGTATTCCCGCCTTATTTATAAATTTAAAACATTAATAATTTGTAAATATCGAAGCGCTTCGGTATTTACAAATTATTAGTGAAATGTCAAAAAATTAATATTAGCAGGGGCAAAAAAAACAGAGAAATAAATATGTTTATAAAGATAATTCATTAAATTAATTATATGAAAATAAGTTAATAAAAATGTTATCTCTTTTCGCTTTGCGAAAACGAAAATGTTAGGAGGTGTAAAAGTTGAGTATAGATTTATCTTCTATAGATAAAAGGGAATATGCGGTAATTATGAAAGATATAGTAAAACGTTTCCCGAAAGTTCTTGCAAATGATCATGTTAATTTTCTTGTTAAAAAGGGAGAAGTTCACTCAATTATCGGAGAAAATGGTGCTGGTAAATCAACTTTAATGAATCAATTGTATGGATTATACACACCAACATCCGGAGATATTTACATTCTTGGTGAAAAGAAAGTTTTTAAAGGTCCAGGTGATGCTATAAGGTCAGGTATTGGTATGGTGCATCAGCATTTTATGTTAGTCGATACCTTGACAGTTGCTGAAAATATTGTTTTGGGTTCTGAACCTAAAAGTGGAATGATTTTTGATTTAAAAAAGGCAAGAAAAGAAGTTAAAGAGCTTTCTGAAAAATATGGTTTGTTTGTAGATGTTGATGCAAAAATAGAGGATATACCAGTTGGTATGCAACAAAGGGTTGAAATATTAAAAACAATATATAGAGGTGCTGAAATACTTATTTTAGATGAACCTACAGCTGTATTAACTCCACAGGAAACAGAGGAATTATTTGGAATAATAAGAAAATTAAAAGAAGATGGAAAAACCATTATATTTATATCACATAAATTACACGAAGTTATGGAAATAAGTGACAATATAACCGTTATGCGATTAGGTAAAGTAACAGGTAACGTTGCTGCAAAAGATACAAATGCAAGAGAACTTGCCAATATGATGGTTGGTAGAGAAGTTGTATTGAGAATAGAAAAGCAAGAAAAAGAACCTGGTGAGGTTGCTGTTGAAGTTGAGAATTTGTGGGTAAAAGATAATAGAGATTTAGAAGCAGTTAGAGGTATAAGTTTTAAAATAAGAAAAGGTGAAGTGTTAGGAGTTGCAGGTGTTGCTGGTAATGGGCAAACAGAATTAGTTGAGGCGTTAACAGGTTTAAGAAAAATAGAAAAAGGAAAATATTTGTATAAAGGTGAAGATGTTTCTAAAAAAACTGTTAGAGAATTAAGAGAAAGAAACATAGGTCATATTCCTGAAGATAGATACAAATATGCTATGGTAAAGGAATTTCCAAATTATTATAATTTAATTTTAGGAAAGCATTATGAAGAACCCTTTGCAAAAAATGGCTTTTTGAATCATGATATAATAAATAAAAATGCGGAAATTTTAATAAAAAGATTTGATGTTAGACCACCTGATGGAACAATACCAACGGGAAATTTATCAGGAGGTAATCAACAAAAGGTTGTTATTGCAAGGGAAGTTAGTTTTAATCCGGAATTTATTGTTATTGCTCAGCCTACAAGAGGTCTTGATGTTGGTGCCATTGAATATGTTCATAAAGAAATATTAAATTTAAGAGAAAAAGATGTAGCTATACTATTAGTTTCTATGGAACTTGAAGAAGTATTATCTTTATCAGATAGAATAATAGTAATGTATGAAGGAGAAATAATGGGAGAAGTTAAACCAGATGAAGTAACAATAGAAGAACTTGGTTTAATGATGGCAGGACATAAAATTGAAGATATAAAAATTGAAGAAAAGCTGGCACATGGAGGGGATTCAATTGAAAATTAAACTCTCAAAGAAAACAATGAGTATTTTAGTTCCAATAACATCTGTAATAATAGCTTTATTTATAGCAGCAATCGTAATTTTATTAATAGGTAAAAATCCTTTAAGCGCTTATTGGGTTATGTTGCAGGGAGCTTTTGGTGGAAAGGCAGCATGGGCTGCAAATATTTCCAAGATGATGTCGCTTGTATTAACAGGATTAGCGGTTGGATTTGGTTTCAGGGCCGGTATATTTAATATTGGTGCAGAAGGACAATTGATGATGGGAGCAATATTTGCCACATTTGTGGGTATAAATCTTGGTAATGTTTCTCCAGTTTTTGCAATTCCGATTACTATGTTAGCTGGTATATTAGGGGGAGCATTTTGGGCTTCGATTGCTGGTTATTTGAAAGCAGCTACAGGAGCACATGAAGTTATTACAACTATAATGCTCAACTGGATAGCTGTTTATTTAACAAATTATTTTGTTGTAGGACCATTGGCAGTTGGTCAAGGAGTTCCAAAATCACCAGAAATTGCTCAAAGTGCGCAACTTCCACCATTAATGACAGTTCAGGCAAATACTTTACCTTCAGGAATTATTGTTTCTATTATAGCGGCAATATTAGTTTATATATTATTAGAAAAAACAACAACAGGTTATGAGGTAAAAGCTGTTGGTTTTAATCCTTATGCAGCTGAAGCTGGAGCTATATCTTTAAGTAAAAATATAGTTTTAACTATGGCTATTAGTGGAGCTTTAGCAGGTTTAGCAGGTTCTCTTGAAGTTATGGCAATACATCATAGAATTTTTGGAGATTTTAGTGGAGGTAAAGGTTTTGACGGAATTTCAATTGCATTAATAGGACAAAATAATCCTATTGGAATCATATTCGCAGCATTCTTAATTTCTTCATTAAGAACAGGTTCTAATGCAATGCAATTTGCAAAAGTTCCTGATGATATAGTTACTATAATTCAGGGTATAATTATATTCCTTGTTGCTGCTGATAGAATTGTTAGAACTCTGATAATGAAATTTGCATCTCCTAAAGGTGGTGAATCAAAGTGAATGTTTTTCAAGCTATAATTTATAGTTTATCGACACCTATTTTTTATAAATTAATGTTAATGAGTGCTACACCTTTAATATTTGCAGGATTGGGTGGAGTTTATAGTGAAATTACTGGTGTTACAAATATTGCATTAGAAGGTATAATGAAAATAGGAGCTTTTACAGCAGTTGTTTTCACATTTTATACTGGTGATCCTTGGCTAGGATTGTTGGGAGCTATAATTTCTGGCGTAATGTTAGCCTGGATGCATGCTTACGTTTCAATTAGATGGAGCGCTGATCAAATAGTTAGTGCAACTGCTTTGATACTTATTGCAGGAGGATTATCAGCATTTTTAATGGAACCAATATTTGGTCATTCAGGACAAACTGATTTTGTTGCAAAAATTCCTAAAATAAAAATACCAGCTATTCAGGATGTTCCTTTTTTCGGGCAAATTTTCGATGAAATGAGTATATTTGTATATTTAGCATTTATAGCAGTTGCTTTGAGTTGGTTTTTAATATATAAGACACCTTTAGGATTAAGAATGCGTGCAGTTGGGGAAAATCCAAAATCTGCAGATACACTTGGTGTAAATGTTTTTGCTATTAGATATTTTGGTGTATTGATGAGTGGTGTTTTAGCAGCATTTGCAGGTGCATATTTGAGTATAGGAGAATTAGGACAATTCCAAGAAAATATGCCAAGTGGTAAAGGATTTATAGCTTTAGCTGCTATGATTCTTGGTAACTGGAATCCAGTTGGAACAATGTGGGCTGCATTGCTATTTGGTGCATCAGATGCTTTAAATATCCAATTACAATCGATACTTGACATACCACCTGAAATGAAAGCATTGTTAAACTTATTACCATTTGTGATTACTATAATTGTTGTTAGTGGATTTGTAGGTAAAACAAGACCTCCAGCAGCAGATGGTATTCCATATGAAAAAGAATAATTTTTTAATGTTATTTTTAATGTTAAAGGCCAATCGAATTTGATTGGCCTTTTTTTACATTTATCTTAATAAAACTGTAAATATCAAAAATAGATTTTATGAAATTTTTATGATATAATTTGTTCGGAATACTAACAATAAGGAGGAGGAATATGACTTTTACAATCTCTCTCGCTCATTTTTTTGCTGATTTTTTTAACTCTTTTTTTAAACCTTTAGGACCTTATTTTATTAATAAATTTAATATTGATAGTAGGACTTTTACAACATTAATTACACTAATTGGTGCATTTTCTTCAATTTTACAAATTTTTTTTGGTTTATATTTTGATAGAAGAAAAAGAGATGGAGTTTTTGTTGTACTCCTATTATTTATAGAAATTTTGTTAATTTCTTTAATTGGGTTTGTAAATAGCTTTTATGTATTATTGATTTTAATTTTCTTTATTAGATTATTTAATTCTGCTTTTCATCCGGTTGGTGCAAGTTTTGCTGGGAGGCAAAATAAAGGAACACATGTAGCTTGGTTTTCTGTTTTTGGAACATTTGGAGCAGCTTTAGGACCTGTTTTTATTACTACTTATGTTAAAATATTTGGAATAGACAAATTATATTATGTTGGTATTATTAGTGGAATATTATTGATATTCTTTTATAAAAAATTATGGAAATATGAAAAATTAGAAATTGCAGAAAAAAGGTTCCCTGCTTTGAAAGACGCATTAGTATTAATACCTGTATTTTTGATGGTTGCTTTAAGGGGATTTATTATGAATATTTTTCATACTTTTGTTCCGATTTATCTTAATCAAAAAGGATCAGGATTAATAATTGGTGGCGCAACATTAACAATTGGTATGATTATTGGTATGTTTACAAATTATTATGGGACTTATTTAAGAGATAAATTTGGAATAAAATTTATTAATCTTATTGGTTTTTTAGGTATGGGAATTTCGGGGATACTTATGGTTCTTATGAACACTGAAATATTAAGAATTGTTTCTTTTTCTGCTTTTGATGCTTTTGGTTTTTTGACAATGTCTGCTAATTTGGTTGAAGCACAAATTTTAATGCCTAAAAATAAAAGTTTTGCTTCATCTGTCTCAATGGGATTTGCCTGGTCAATAGGTAATTTTATTTCAAGCGGATATTCTGCAATTTTTGGAAACAATGTTGGTTTTGTACTTTTAAGTGTAAGTATATTTTCAATAATTCTTGGTATATCCTATCCAATATTTTATAAAAGAAAAACTAATATTAATAGTTGAAAAATTAAAAAAACTTTGATATAATCATTTTAAGTTGTGTTATTCTCTTGAAAGAGGAGGTTATTATCTTGACAAAAACTAAGAGGCTTGTTTTAAGTTCCTTGTTTATAGTTTTAAGTATTATTTTAACAAGACTATTATCTTTTAGATTTAATTTATTTGGCGTAGAAAGTATAAGAATTGGTTTTGGAACTTTGCCAATTATGATATCAGCCTTTACGCTTGGACCGGGGTACGGTTTTTTAGTCGGAGCTCTTGCGGACTTTTTTGGCTATTGGATAAATCCAATGGGTCCATATGTTCCTTATTTTACTATAACTTCAGGATTATATGGACTTTTACCTGGTTTAGTTTTCTATTATTTGTTTAAAAAAGAAGTAAAATTCTGGAATTTTGCTATATCATATTTAGCTGGAGGAATAGTTGGAATTTCAATAACACCATATCTTATTCATTCCCTTTGGGGAGTTCCGTATGCTGTATTAATACCTCCAAGAATTGTATCTTTAGCTATAAAATTCTTTTTGTATCCAATGATTATATCAATGTTATATAAAAGAGTTCCACAACTCGATCAAATAACCCATTCAACTATATAATTTGGAGGTTTTTATGTTTTTTGATGATTTTGATGATTTAGATGGAATAGAAGAGTTTGATAAATTATTTGAAAAAATGAATAAAATAGAACAGCAATGTCCTGTATGTGTGCAATGTGGATACTGTTGTAAGCATACACCATGTTATTATGGAAAATGGAATGAAGAAAAAAATCAATGTGAATATTTAACAGAAGATAATAAATGTGCTAAATACAATGAAATTGTTGAATATGAAAGCAAATTAAATTTAAAAGTTAAAATGTTTGGAAGTGGATGTTGTTTAAATTATTTAAATCCTGTTAGATTGAATAAGCTTAAAAGGCTTAAAGAAAACGATGAGTCAATTTAATTGACTCATCGTTTTTTATTTTAATTTTCTTATTAATTTTATTGCATCTTGAGGACATACCTCATGACAAACATAGCATCTGATACACTTTGAATAATCAATAAATTTATCATTGTCAATATCAATTGCTTCTGCAGGACATCTAGTTTCACATAATTTACATTCTACACATTTATTTTTGTTTATTTTAGGAACTCTTTCGAAAATTCTTACTAAATTGGTTACAGTTTCAAAAATTGGTGCTGTCAAAGGTAATTTTATTCGTTCTCCTTCCCAATTTGATTCTATCTCGTAATGAGGAATCAAACCTCTCTTCATGGCTTCTTTTATAATATATACATACTTTTCTTTTATATTTAAAGATTTAATAATAGCATGATCAAGAGCATAAGCATTCTCCGAAACACCCAAAACATTAAAATATTTCTTAATACCATTTGCCGGACCATTACCTTCCATTCCTAATATACCATCAATAATATTTAGTGTTGGTTTTACTATATTATGTATATCTATTATAACATTAGCAAAATTAGTATTTGTTTTAGCTCTAAAATGCCATGCGGATTTTTCTTTTCCAACAACACAACCAAATGTATTTTTCACTGCTAAAGTCATAATCATTTGTACATGCGTTTTTAATTTTGCTATATTTACAATCTTATCTGCTTCCAAAACTTTTTTAGATATCATAATTCCTTTAAAAATTTCGCCATCTATTTCAACTGGATCATCCAATTCAACAATAGGGATATCTAATTTTTTACAAACATCATATATTCCATTGGCTTTAACCGCTTCTAAAGCTGTTCCTGTGGCTGGACTATCTCCAAGATATGGTTTAGTACCTAAATCAAGCAAAAATTTTAAAATTATTTCTACTATTTTTGGATGTGTTGTTATACCACTTTCAACACTTTTGGGGGATAACAAATTTGGTTTAACTAAAACTTTATCTCCCTCACTAAATCTATTTTCATACTTTTTTAAAATAGGAATTAATACATCTTCTGCATTATCATAACTAATACATTTTTTTAAATATACTTTCATATAATCACCTCTTGAAAAAATCTAAGGTTTTTTTCAATATATACCTTTTAAATAAATAAGAAGTCAAATGACCACTTGGAATAGAATATAATTTTTTCCTAGCATTAATTGCGTTATATAAATCCATTGTGGAATTTTTAGGAATAAATATATCAAATAAAGCTTTGAACATGATTGTTGGCGTTTTAACAAATTTTGCAAAAGTCAAAGGATCATATTCAAAACATGCAATTGGTGCCTTATCTAACTCCACTTCAGGATTATCCAATTTTTTTAAATAAACTGGATATTCATTTTGATGATATAACCTACACTTCTCGGGATTACATTCTTTATTTTCTTCATATTGAACTCTCAATACACCAGTTACAAAACTTTTCCATGTAATGTGATAAAAATTTCCGCCTGTAACTGCCAGAGATAATCCTTTTATATCTTGTCTTAATGATGAGGCTATTGTTGAGACCATCCCTCCGAAACTAAATCCCATTAAATATAATTCGCTATTAAACTTTTCTTTTAAATAATTTAGTGTTGTAAGTATATCTACTACAGAATGTTCAAATCGAGCTCTTAAAACATAATTATTCGTTGTTGATAAAAACAGTTCTCCACTTTTATAACCTGATGGAGTTCTGTCAAAATGATACGGTAAAATCATTAGTGCACTATTATAACCATTTTTTGCAAAGTTTTCTGGAAACCATTTTAAATATTTTAAATTTTTTGTACCCAAACCATGAATAAAAAGAAGTGTTCTATCAGATTGTGCATTGTAAGTATACACAAATATTTTAGAAGATTCTGAATATTTGCAAGGATAATTTGATTTTAATAACGTTAAATCATTAGTTTCTTTTAATATTATTGGATTATTACTATAGTTTTTTGCAAATATCATATTACACCTCACTATTAATAGTGTTTGTGATTTAAATAACTACTATATGTGGTAATTTTAAAGAAAAATATAAAAAGATTAAATAATTTTCATATATAATGGTACTACTAATATCATATCATAAATAGGGGGAAAAAATGAAAAAAATAGCAGAATATTTTAAAGGAAAATCTTTAAGAATAAATATTGAAGGAAATATTGGAAGTGGAAAAACTACCTTAGCTAATGCTTTATTTTATAAACTCAATGCTGATGAATTAATTTTAGAAGAATTTGAAAATAATCCTTATTTACCGCTATTATATAAAAACGAAGATGTTGGTTTTCAAACAGAAATGTTTTTTTTAGTATCAAGATACAAACAATATCAAAAAAATAATTATTCTAATCTTGTGATCTCTGATTATGATATGTTGAAAAATAAGATATTTGCTGATATCACTATAACGAATAAAAAAGAAAAGGAAAAATTTTTTAAAATTTATGAGATTCTTACTCAAGATATCAGAAAACCAGAAGTTTTAATATATATTGATACTGATGTCGATACTATTGTGGAACGTATAAAAAGAAGAAATAGGGATATGGAAAAAGTCATTGCAAGAGAATATCTTGAATTAGTGGATAATGGCTACAAAAATTATTTTTCAAATGAGAAAGATTTTTTATATATTAATGGAAATACATTTAATGTATTTGATGAAAAACAATTAAAACATTTATTAGAAAGAATAATTGAATATCTGGAGGGGAAATTATGGGTAAAATGATAGTTTTAGCAGGAAATGTAGGAGCGGGCAAATCAACTTTTACCAGAGTATTATCAGAAAGATTAGGATTCACACCCTATTATGAATCTGTAAATGATAATCCTTTTTTGGAAGATTTTTATCAGGATCAAAAAAAATGGTCTTATCACCTGCAAACATTTTTTTTATTTCACAGGTTTAATAGTATAAAACAAATAATAGATTCTAAAGATAATGCTATATTAGATAGATCCATATATGAAGATGCTGAGATTTTTGCAAAAAATTTATATAACAATGGAAAAATGAGCGAAAGAGAATATCAAACATATAGACAGATTTTTTATACAATGCTTGAATTTTTAAAAAAGCCTGATTTATTAATATATATAAAAACAAGCGTAGATACTGTTGTTAAAAGAATAAAAAAAAGAGGGCGCGAAATGGAAATGCAAGTACCTATAGAATACTGGAAACAGCTTGATGACCTTTATATGGAATGGATAAATAATTATAATCAGTCAAAAATATATGTTGTTGATGGTGATACGATTGATATCGTCGAAAATCCGGAATATATAGATAAAATCGTTGAAGATATTTCAGAAATATTAGAATTAGAAAATGTAAAATAGCCAAACGGCTATTTTACATTTTAAGTGAAATTGCTTTTATTTATAATTTAAAATTTATCCAAACTTCTCTCTTATAATGGCAGTAAGGTTGTTTCCCGGTTTTATCATAATAATCCTGATGATAATCTTCCGCTAAATAAAATTCTTTTGCTGGTTCAATTGACGTTGCAACAGTAAATTTTTCCGACAAAGTTTTTTTTAATTCTTCTGCTATTTTTTTCTGATTTTCATTTGTATAAAATATAACACTTCTATATTGAGTTCCAATATCAGGACCTTGCCTATTATATTCTGTGAAATCATGAATTTCAAAAAAATACTTAATTAAATCCTTTTCTGAGATTAAATCTTTATCAAAGATTATTTCGACTGTTTCAGCATGTCCTGTTCTGCCTGTACAAACATCCTCATATGTTGGATTTTCATAATTTCCACCCATATATCCAACATTGGTTTCTAAAACTCCATTTAATTTTTTGAATAAATGTTCAACTCCCCAAAAACATCCGGCTGCAAAATATATTTTATCTACTTTACTCACAAAATCATCTCCTTCTGAAAAAGTATCTAATACTTTTATTATATCATAATAAAAACAAAAATATTAGAATAAATGTCATTCCATATTTGGAACGACATTTATATTTTTAATTTTATATAACTTTTTCAACAATATAATCATCAATATTTCTCTTTTCAGAATTGATATTTACTCCTATTAAATATATTTCACTTGCATTATCTATGTATTTTTCATAATACTTCTTTTCTTTTATTTGAGATATTGCATCAGTTGCACTTTTGTCTAGTTTTATTTCAAATATATATATTTTGTCTTCATATTCTAATACTAAATCTATTCTTCCTAAATTTGTTAATTCTTCTGCTGTTACGTTTAATCCAGCTGATGCTAATATTGTGTATATTAATGAATGATAATAACTTTCTTCTTTTTTGTGTAAGTTATACGGTATTGCACTTATTATTGTTTTTATTTTTTTAATTAATCCTTCTATGTCATTTTTTAATAATGATTTTATTATTCTTCTGCTTAATTCTTTTATTACAACACCATCAAATCCATAATTTGCTTCTAATATTAATCTTGAAAAACTATTTTTTACTTCAAGGTTTGGATAGTCTAATATATATTCTTCTTCAAATCCTATCTTTTCTATTCCCTTAAATGTTAAATACCCAGCCTGTGCAAAAAATATATTCGCATTGGCATCTTCTATTTCTCTTGTTGAGAAATCCATTGCATTTACTGTCGTTTTTACGAGTTCCTCATATTCTATTTTTTTTCCTTTTATGTAATTGTATAAGAATGATGGAGATCCGCTTTCAAACCAATAATTTTTAAATCTTTTCTCATCAAAAAATTTCAATACTGAAAAGGGATTATATACGTAATGTTCTCCATCAAAGGAAAATCCATTATAATATCTTTTTATTTCTTCTAATAATTTTTCTTCACTTATATTCATTTCTTTTTTTGTTTCTTTTATATAATTGCTAAAATATTTTTCTAATTCTTTTTGTGTATATCCCAACATTTGTGAATATTTACTGTTTAATGATATATCATTTAAATTATTAAGTGCAGAAAATACTCCTGTTTTTGTGAATTTCGTAATCCCGGTTATGAATACAAATTTTATGTATTCATCTTTTGATTTTATTGTTACATAAAAATCTCTTAATATTTCTCTATATCTTTCTGCTTTTTCTTTATTATTTATATTATCCAATATTGGCTTTTCATATTCATCTACTAGTATTACTACTTTTTCTTTTTGGCCTAATTTTATTATCAATTCATTAAATGCAAATTTATAATCTTCTTCTGTTATTTCTATATTATTTCTCATACCTTCTTCTTTTATTATTTTCGTTAAACTTTTTTTGAATCTTTCTTCATTGTCTGTTGCAACATCTAATATGTTTATTCTGATTATAGGATATTCTTTAAATTCCCATTTATCATATATGTATGTATCTTTAAATAATTCTTTTTCTCCTTTGAATAGATAATATAATGTTGATATTGTTAAGCTCTTTCCAAATCTTCTTGGTCGGGATAAAAAATAAAACTTTCCTTCGTTTAGCATTTTATATATATACTTTGTTTTATCTACATATGTATAATTTTCTGTAATTATTTCTTTATAATCTTGTATTCCTATTGGTAATTTTTTCATCTAATCGCCTCCAGACATAAAAAAATAGCTTTTTCTTTCTTTATCATTATTTATATAAATTTTATGTTCTAAAAACAGCCACAATTAACAGTTATTTTACATGCCCTCTTATAATTCTTTAATTTATTCTTCATCTCTTAGTTTTAAAATATAATAACTGCCTTTTGTTTTTCCTCTTTTTTCTAAAATATCTTTTTTAGTTAAATTCTTAAGAATTTCTCTTGCTCTTGCTGATTTTACATTTAATATATATTCTATATTTATTATAACATATATTTATATACGGTTTTTATTTCAATATAATCGCAAAAAATAATTCCACCTTCAATTTAAATATGTTATAATCAAAATGTGGAGGTGAGAATATGAAGAAATGTGGAAGAGATGTTTTAAAGTCAAATTGGAAAGATTTAGAGGTTGAGATTCCTGATAGAAAAAAAGAGATTCCTATTCCGCCATATATTAAACCTTTTGACGAAAATGGGGAATTTATTGATTTAACCCCTATTGAAAAAATTAATTTAGGTAAAGTTGATTTAAAAGAAGTTCTTAATAATAGGATGAGTAGAAGAAATTTTTCTGATATACCATTGTCTTTAGAAGAATTATCATACTTATTATATTATACTCAAGGGATACGAAATATAGTAAAAAATAAGGTTACTTTCAGAACAGTTCCATCCGCTGGTGCTACTCATCCTTTAGAAACATATTTGTTGATTTTTAATGTTGAAGGTATTGAAAAAGGATTATATAGATATATACCAACTGTCGATAAATTACAATTATTAAAAAAAGGAGATTTTTCAAAAGAAGTTATTGAAGCAACATTAGGACAAATATTTGTTGGAAATAGTGCTGTAGTTTTTGTTTGGACAGCTATTCCCTACAGAACAGAGTGGAAATACTCATTTGAAGCTCATAAAACTATTGCTATTGATGCTGGGCATGTTTGTCAAAACCTTTATTTAACGGCAGAATCCATAAATTGTGGGACTTGTGCAGTTGCAGCTTATGATCAGGAAAAGATGGATAATTTAATTGGTGTTGATGGTGAAGAAGAATTTGTAGTTTATTTAGCACCAGTTGGAAAAGTAAAATGATTTTACTTAAAAAGCTCCAGTAAAACTGGAGCTTTATCTTTTTAAATTAATTCTACTATTTTGTTTATTCTTTCAATGAAAAAATCTCTATCTGGCGGAGTGAATATTTCCTGAGGATATAAATATATGTATGCAAATATTTTATCTATTGGGTCAATAACTAGTTTTATATTTGTTCCGTTTATGTAATCCACAATTTCTTTTAATAATTTAATTGATGTTTTATTATCGGTATTTATCTTAAATTTCCATGTTTCTATTTTTTCGCCTTTTATTTCAAGTGTTTCCATTTCAAATTTTTCCACAAAATCACTCCTTTAATATTTTATATACAGAGTCTATATTATTTTTAAATGTTGCTATTATTTCTCCTTTTGAAAGGTCAAAATCTTTTTGGGATATTCCATATATCTCTAATCCAGCTTCTTCTGCAATTAATACGCCTGCTGCTAAATCCCATGGTCCTAATCCATATTCCCAGTAACCGTCTATTTTTCCTTCAGCTAATAAACATAATTCTCCAGCTGCACTTCCTAAAATTCTTACTTCGTGAATATATTTATGAACTTTTTCTATAGCCTCATATGCATTTTTGAATAACTCAGGTTCATATGGCCATCCAGTAACAAAAATTGATTCTGATAAATCTTTTTCTTCATTTCTATATAACTTCAAACCATTTAGATAAGCCCCTTTTCTTGTTTCAGCATAATATAATTTATCATTTTCAGGCAAATACACTACCCCATAATTTATTTTTCCTTCATCCATCATAGCGATTGATATTGAATAAAAATCCATTCCATGAACATAATTTAATGTTCCATCTAAAGGGTCTATTACAAATACTTTTTTTCCATGTTTAAGTATTCTTTTATCGCCATTCCAATTTTCTTCTGCAAGTATTATGGCTTCTGGTATTTCATTCATTATTGTATCTATTATAAGTTTTTGAGATTCTAAATCAGCTTCGCTTACTAAGTCAGATGATGATTTTTTTGTTCGAATATTTTTTAAATTCTTTTTTTTCATTAATAATATATCCCCAGCATTTTTTGCAGCTTTTATCATTACCTGCAAAATGTCCATTTTTATCACCCCGATATGAATATTTTAGTTTTTATTTTTTGTGAATATATATGAGCTAATCTTGTTGGTTCTGGTATTTTGTATTTTGTTGTATATTGTAAAGTTATATTTTTAGTTTCTTCCAGTGTTATATAATTACCTGGAGAAACAAAAACAGGTTTTACATTATCTCTTGTTCGCAGTACAATTCCTATTTTGCTTTTTTCTTTGTCAAATAAATATGATGAACATCCTTTTTCAAAACATGGTTCAATATAATTTCCAAATAATCTTGATTTTGCTACTCCTATTGTTGGAATATTTATGAAAAACGATGCATGTGTTGCTATTCCCATTTTTCTTGGATGAGCTATTCCCTGACCGTCAAAAAATACTAAATCAGGTTTTGTTTTTAATTTTTTCCATGCTTCTATAAAAATTGGCAATTCTCTAAAAGCTAATAAACCTGGAATATAAGGAAATTCAACTTTCTGATAATGATAAACCAATTCTATTTCTTTGAAATCTCTATTTATTTCTATTATTATAGCTATTCCGTAATCTTTAAAAAAAGACAGATCTACTCCTGCTACAATTTCTGGAGTTTTAGTCAACTTTTTTAAATTTATTTTTTTTGATAGATTTTTTTGAATTTCAATACATTTTTTTATTTCAATGTTTTTAAATCCATGTATATTATTTATTTTCATTTTTCTATTAATGCAACAGCATATGCCTCAATTCCCTCATTTTTTCCGCCAATTCCCAGACCGTTACCAGATTTTCCTTTTATATTAATTTGTGTTTCATCAATATTCATTATTTTTGAAAGTGTTTTCTTTATTATATTTTTATATGGATTTAATTTGATGTGTGATGTAACAATTGTGGTATCGATATTTATAATTTTAATCTTATGTAACTTTTCCATAACTTTTTCCAGTAGTATTTTACTATCGATATTTTTATATTCTTCAATTTCAGGAAATAATTCACCTATATTTTCCATACCACAAGCTCCTAATAAAGCATCGATAATTGCATGAATAAGGACATCTCCATCAGAATGCCCTTTTAATCCTTTTTCTGATGGAAGTTCAATACCACCTATATATAATTTTTTATTTTCTTCAAACGGGTGTGCATCATATCCAAACCCAATCCTCATTATTTCAACCTCACGGGCATAACAATATACATATATGAATCGTCGCCAACAGGTTTTATCATTGTTTGAGAACTCTCACTTGTTATATTAAATTCAACTTCGGAAGTACCTATATGGTCAATAGCTTCTCTTAAATATTTAGGTGAATATGCAATTAATATATCTTCTCCTTCTTTATCTATTTCAAGTTCTTCTACTGCCAATCCAACTTCAGGAGATTTGGCTGTTAATTCCATTATGTCATCTTTTATTTCCATTTTTACCTGATCATTTTTTGCAGCTATTGAAACTCTTTTCAAAACCTTTAAAAATAAATCAGTTGAAGTTATTACTTTTGTTTTAAATGCCTGAGGAATTATTCTTACATAATCAGGAAATGTTGCATCTACAACATTTAATATGATTTCTATTTTGTCATCATCTAAGAAGAATAATACACGAGCACCATCAAAAAACAAATCTACATTTTCTGTTTTAGAACCTCTTAAAACATTTAATAATTCTTCCATACTTTTTAATGATAATAAAAATGATGGTGGAGTATTAACTATATCCATGGATAATTCTGCTAAAGCCAGTCTATAACCATCTGCTGCAACTAAGGTTAAATAACCGCCTTCTCTGAAATCCCAATATATTCCATTTAAATTTCTCGAAACATTTTCAGAGTCTCGTAGAGCACAGAATATTACTTTTTCTATCATCGATAATAATTTTTGCCTTTCAAATGTTATTATCCCTTCTTCTGCTTTATTTGGAACAATTTCTGGAAATTCTTCAGGATCCATTGTTGGTAATAAAAATTCAGATTTACCTGCCATTACTTTTATATTTTTATTTTCGAGATATATATCAACAGTTTCAAAACTTAAATTTTTTATTATATCCATAAAATATGTTGCTTCTACTACAAAATCTGGTTTAATATTATCCTTTGATGAGTCTTCAGATAATTCTGGAAATAATGTTTCATCATTATTTTCAACGGAATCTTCTGTTTTTTCTTCTTGAATCGCAGTTTCATCATCTATTTCGCTATCAACTTCTTTTCTTTCTGGTTCGAATAAATCATCAGTAATTTTTTCAACCTGTTCAAATATTATATTTTTTATTACGCCATGAAATGCTGTTTGTAAATCAGTAGCATAGAGATGTAAATCTTTATTTTTTACTGAAAATTTAAATCCAGAAAGAATAGGATTTGTTGTTTTTTTCGCCACAGCTTTGGATGCCATATCCATTAATGAATTTAATTTGCTTCTTTCTATTTGTAATTTATAAATCATATTAGAACCTCCCTATTTTATATTTTTCTTATTATAATCTATTTTACAACAAAAACGATAGAAAAATCAAGTTTTTAACAAAATTAGAGTATAATATATATGATAAATTATTATCTGGAGTGATTTTATGGATTTTATGAAATTAAGCATTTTATTTTTTATGATGATTGGGACATTATATATTTTTTATTTTAATGATGATATAGATTATAATAAAATTTATAATCAGATAGAGAATTACAAAAAAACACATATAATAAAAGATAACACAAAAAAAGGAGGTATTTTAATGTCTAAAGAACGTCCGGTGATTTTAGGTCATAGGGGATATAGAGCTAAATTTCCTGAAAATACTATATTAGCTTATAAGAAAGCTATAGAGTTTGGTGCTGATGGTGTGGAATTAGATGTACAGCTTTCAAAGGATGGTGCACTAATTATTCATCATGATGATAATTTTGAGAAGATTACCGGTAATACAACGAAAATCAACGATCTAACATCAAAGGAAATAAAAAAAATTAAAATTAATGGAGAAAATATTCCAACTCTTGAAGAAGTTTTTATAAAACTTCCAGAATACGCGTATATTAATGTTGAAATAAAAGATGTTAAGGCCACTGAAATGGCATATAATACTGTAAAAAGTTTTAATGCTTTAGATAGGGTTTTATTTTCTTCATTTAATATAGAGGCTTTAAGAATTTTAAGAAAATTGGATGAAAATGTTGATTTAGGGCTTTTGATTGAAAAAAAGGAAATGATAGAAAAGATTATACCTTTACATGAAGAATTGAATTTTTATTCTATTAATTTACCAGTAGAAGGTATTGAAATGCTCGGACTTGAAAAGTATAAAACGCTTATTTCAAAACTCATGGAAATAGGGTTACATATTGTTTTATGGACTTTAAATGATATTGAAACGTTAAAAAAGTTGGAAGGTTATTTTGACGGAATTATTACTGATAATGTTGAAACTATAGTTAATTATTATATAAACAACTGAACCAGAGTTTCATTAAAATGAAACAAATGAGCCAAAGGCTCATTTGTTTATATATGAAAAAGATATTTTTACATTTTTTACCCATAAGTCTGAAGATAAGTCTTTTTCGTTAGAGCTACAATAAGTCCAGAAAACAATTCTTAAATATTTAGCTTCTTTATCTTTTATTAAATCATTTATTCTAAATTTTATTTCAAAAGGCTTGTATATAGATGCATATAGCCTGTTAATCCATTCGTGTTTTTTAAAAGGATATTCATTTGTACCCCAGGCATATGCTATTTTACTTAAATTTTCCTTGTTTTTATCCAGAAATATAAATATTATTCCGGATAATGCGTACTTTTTTTCAGATAATTTTAAGGATTTAGCAGTGAATCCCATAATCTCCGCTGAAAATTCTATATTTGTATTATTGGAATAGGGTAATTCGAAATCCTTATATAAGGTGTTTTCTGTGTATCCGTCTTTATGTATTCTCAGCCAATATTTATTATCAACATTATCGATATATACTAAATTACCATTTTCTCTTCTTCCACCTATTTTCCAATCTGTATAACTTTTTACCATATTATATTCATAATTAAATATTTCTTTAGATATTGATATTTTAACTATATCTTTTTTCGATATTTCTATCGTTTTTTTATCTGTTTGAACTATAAATATATTATTATTATTATTATATTTTATTAGTGTTCCTTTGATTATTTCACCATTTTTTAAATAAAAATCTTCACTGTATGAAAATACTGCTAATAATAGGATAAATATAATATATAATTTTTTCATTTTTCTCCCCCCTTCAATTTAATTATATCATAAATTGAAGAATTCTATATCTTCGTTTAATATATTAACAGCAATTTGTTTATCAATCATTGATAATACACCAATAGGGGCAAAAATATAATTTTTATCATATCCGATTTTTTTGATATTTTTTGGTAATAATTCATTTGGATGTTTTTTATGTTCATTTATTATGGAGCTTAATATTTCCTTGTTGAATTTTGATCTTGTCAATATTCCACCTGTTCCGAATATATATTTTACAGCTGTTAAATCTTTTCCCTGAGCTATGGTTTTGCGTCCAAGTGGTGTGAATATATGTTTTTTCTTTCCGGCATGCCTTCTAATTCCCTCGATAAAACAATATTGTGCCAGTTCAGCCATAAATTTTTCGCTTTCATCATTTTTAGGATAAGGGGATATATTTTTTATTAAATTATCAAAATTTGAAAATTTTTCTTTTAAGAAATTTTCACCAATTAAATCAATTACTGTATGTGCATTTACAAATACTCCCATATCTCCTTCGACAGTTCTTTTGGCAATTGGTTCAGGGCTTATCATAATACTTTGTATTTCAGGATCGCCTTCTGTAACAGAATCAACATCAGTGGTTGCTCCGCCAATATCAACTGTTAATACATGTTCATATATTTCAGATAATAATTGAGTTGTTCTCATTACTGCTGCAGGAGTAGGGATAATTTTTTCATCAACATATTCTTCAATTTTTTCCATTCCCGGAGCATGAATTATATGTTCGGCAAAAACTTCCTGAATTACTTTCCTTGCAGGTTCAACATTTAATTGATCTACTTTTGGATACACATTTTCTGTTATGTAAAGTTTTTTATTTGATAGAATTTCTTTTATTTCATCTACAACAGCTATATTTCCAGCATAAATTATTGGCGCATTAATAGGTAAATCTCTTAATAATTCAGCATTATGTAATACAGTTTCTTCTTCTCCATAATCGACCCCGCCAGCTAAAAATATTAAATTGGGATTAATTTCTAAAATTTTTTTTAGATGTGATTTTCTCATTTTTCCTGCAGTAATATATTTTATTACCCCACCGGCTCCAAGTGCAGCTTCTCTTGATGCTTTTACTGTCATATCATATACAAGGCCATGTACAGTCATTTTTAAACCGCCGGCTGCTGATGAGGTTGCTAAAAATTTATTCCATGATACTTTTTCGCCTAATTTTTCCTGAATAATTTTTAAAGCTCTTTCAATTCCTATTGTTATATCTCCTTCATTAATAGTTGTATAATGTTCTCCTTGAGCTAATATAATTGGCTTTTTTGATGTTATTTTATCGAATGCTGTTACTATTGTTGTTGTACTTCCAATTTCTGCTGTTATTAAATCTACTTTCATTATTTCACCTCATCGAGATATTCGAATAATCTGTTTAGCCCCTTTTCTAAAGTCTCTATGGAATTTGCGTATGAAATTCTTATAAAACCCTTCGCTCCAAATCCACTTCCAGGTATTACTGCTAATTTTTTTGTTTTTAATAATTGATTTGAAAAATTTAAATCATTGGTATCGTATTTTGATATATTAATAAATAAATAAAATGCACCATATGGATGTACATATTCTAAATTTGATTCTTTCATTTTTTCCATTACAAAATTTCTTCTTTCATTAAATTTTTTTATATAATAATCTATATCTACATCGAATGCGGCAAGAGCGCCGTATTGTGCAGGTGTATTTATATTTGATGATATATGACTCTGTATTTTCTTGATTTCATCTGAAATCTCTTTTGGAGCAATAGAATATCCTACTCTCCATCCAGTCATAGACCAGGTTTTAGAAAATGCGTTTATTATTATCGTTTTTTCTCTCAATGCTGGAATTTGTGTAGGAGAATAAAATTCACCTTCAAATATTAATTTTTCATATACTTCATCACTTATTAAATATATTTTTTTATCTTTTATTAGTTCATATATTTCTAAGAATGTTTCTCTTGGATATACTGCTCCAGTTGGGTTATTTGGAGAATTTATTATTATAGCTTTAGTTCTTTCACTTAAATAAGGCTCTATATCACATGCTTTGGGAATAAAATTATTTTTGAATTTTAATGGCACATGAATCGGAATGCCTCTGGCCAATTTTATTTGAGCTTCATAACTTACCCAAGAAGGATCTAATACTATGACTTCATCACCTGGATTTAAGATTGCCAATAAAGTATTATATAAAGCTTGTTTTCCACCGTTTGAAACAACAATATTATCTGGTGTATATTTTGTTTTTCTTGAAGAGTTTATAAAATCTGCTATTTTTTCCCTTAATTCTAATATTCCAGCTGAATTTGTATATTTTGTTTTACCTTCAATCATTGCTTTGTAAGCATTTTCTATGATTTCTTTTGGGGTTATAAAATCTGGCTCACCTGCAGTTAACTTTACAACATCATGACCTGCTTTTTCCATTTCTATAGCTTTTGCATTTAATTCTAGAGTAATAGATGGTTGTATGCTTTTTACTATTTTTGATAACAAAATAATCCCTCCATTTTATTTTATTCAACTTTATTTTACTCTGTTATGAAAAAAATTTCAATATCTATTATGGTTTATTTTTGTTAAAATTTAAACAAAATTATAAAAAAGCTCATTTTTGCTTTCTTATAATAAAAAATGAGCAATATATATTGCCCATTTATTCATAATATTCAATTTTCAAACCGACATTTTCAAGTTTTTCGAATAATCTTTCATATCCTCTAAAGATATGATCTACATTATTTATTATAGTTTCGCCATCTGCAATTAAAGCTGCTATTAAAAGTGCTGCAGAAGCTCTTAAATCTGTTGCTTCTAATGGTGCCCCAGATAATTTGCTAACTCCTGTTATTATTGCTGTATTGCTTTCAACAAAAATTTTTGCACCCATTCTATTTAATTCATCAACATGATTAAATCTAGTTTTAAAGACGTTTTCTGTAACAGATGATCTTCCTGGAATTAAACTCAATAAAACCATTAACTGAGGTTGTAAATCTGTTGGAAAACCTGGAAATGTCGCTGTTTCTACATCTACAGGTGATAGTTCTAATTTTGAAATCCCTTTTATTGTCAGAGTATTTTTTTTCATTTTGTAATTTATTCCAATTTTTTCAAAAATATCTAATAATGAAAATAAATGATCTTCTATTATATTTTTTAATGTTATTTCTTTACCAAGAACAGCACCCAGTATTGCGTAAGTTCCTGCTTCTATTCTATCAGGGATAATGGTGTATTCAGTTCCATGCAATTGTTTAACACCATGTATTTTTATATTTGAAGTTCCATGACCTTCAATTTTTGCTCCCATAGATATCAAAAAATTACATAAATCTATTATTTCTGGTTCTTGAGCACAATTTGTTAATATTGTTTCTGTATTTTCGAGTAAAACAGCAGTTGTTATTAAATGTTCTGTTGCACCTACACTTGGGAAAGGTAAAGATATATGTGTTTTATCTGGTGCTCCTATATATTTAGAATGCGTAAAACCGTGTTCTATTTGTGATTCAATCCCTAATTTTTTTAAACCTTCAAGATGAAAATTAACAGGTCTTACTCCTATTGAGCAACCTCCTGGGAGTGCAACTTTAGCATATTTATTTCTTATGGTTAATGGTCCTAAAACATTAAAAGATGCTCGCATTCGCCTTACAGGTCCATATGGCAATATAGAATTTATATCTGAAACAGTATCTATTATCAATGTGGAATCCTGCCAAGTTACCTTTTTTCCAGCATTTTCCAGTATTTCAATCATTGTATTCACATCTGCTAAATTAGGTATATTGTTTAATATTATTCTTTCATCAGTTAATAACGTAGCGGCGAGTATTGGTAAAGCAGAATTTTTTGAACCTGAAATTGTTATTTCGCCATTAGCCTCTTGAGGTCCAATTACTTTTATTTTACCCATAGTCTCTATCTCCAATCGGTGTTCCATTTTTTATCCTCCAATCTAATTCTAATCAAAGTATTTCAAAATATCCTCCGTTGATGTCAAATCTTTAGGTAAATAAAATGAATAGAATTCTAAAGTTTCTGGCTTTTTTACAAAATTACTTAACTGATATTTTATTCTATCCACAACCTTAAATAATACATCTTCTTCTATATCAGGGATTATCAATGAGAATACACTTTTAGAGTATCTCATAACAAGATCGAGTGGTAATCGAACATTACTTCTTAAGATTCTTCCGATTTCCATTTCTGGCCCCTTATAGTATTCCCCTTTATATTCTAATGTTTCTAATTCTGGAATTTTTATTATTATAAGACCATAGTTATTACCTTTTTCAAATGCTTTTTCCAGTATTAAAAAGAATACTTTATCAAAAAATGCCCTTGAATATACCCTTGTTGAAGGATCTATGAATTTTCTTTCGACAAAACCTTCTACAAAATCGCTATACGCGTTTATTTCTTCTTTGGTAAATTCATTATATTCTTCCAATAATCTGTTTGTATTGTTTAACATTTCTTTAACATCTTTTATTTCTACTTCGAGATTTTTTATACTTTCCTTCAATTTATTATTCTCTTTTTCTAAAGCTTTTACCTTATTTTCATAATCCATACTCATGAAAATTCCCCCCTTTTTAATTACCAATCCCAATTCTTTTTTGCAGAGTATATAACAATATTCTTATTTAGAAAATCTTTAACTCTTTTTTCGACTTTTTTTGAAAAATAAATTATGCTTTTTTCTTTGCTATTTTTTGGTAACTTTCTATAATAAGTTTTATAATTATTTCCTAACCAGCCTGTTATAATTATTGAATTTTCAAAAATTTTTTTTATTGTATTTTCCATGTTTTTATTAGATGGTAATTTCCAAGTTAATTTCGGCATAATTTCTCTATTTAAATATACCTTTTTTTCTATTTTATCATAAAACATATATTTATCAGCATTAAAATCTGATAAATAATTTATTTTACCAGATTTTAATTCAAGAGAGTTTTTAACCTCTTTGCTAACTTCTTTGTCTAAGTAAACGATTGGGAAAATTCCTGCAGTTTCAAACCCTCTTAACATTATATATAGTACCTGAGAAGTTATATAAGGAGAGCTTGCTATATAATTCAAAAAATTTTTAGAATCTTTTTTTAATATTTTTAAATTACCAAATATTATAAAATCATAGCCTTTTTCTAAAAGATAACTTCCCAATTCAATGCTAAATTCATATATTAAATCATATGAGTTTAATGAACCGAGTATAAAATAGTCAAGTTCTTCATTTATTTCCTTTAAGTTTAACCAATAGCCATTAATTATTTCTGGATTTGTTGAATCGTTTATTGATGTGTTAATATATCCTATAAATCTTTCGTTTTTAAATACAGGGATTTTTGTTGAAAAAGCGATTATGTATATACTAATTATTATGAGTATCAGATAATATTTTTTTAAGAACAATTGCAACACCTTCTTCATTATTTGATGGCGCAATATGATTTGCAGCATCTTTAACATGATTAGAAGCATTACCCATAGCATATGAGTTTTTTGATAATGATAACATAGATATATCATTTTCGCTATCACCAAAAATATAAGCTTTTGATATATCAAAATCATAAATTTTGGAAAGTTTCTTTAATGCTGCTCCTTTAGATGAATTTTTGCTCAAAAAATCAAGGTATATATTAAATGACCTTACTATATTTAAATTCTTACTATATTTAGAAACCATCATTTTTTGTAGTTTATCTAATTTTTCAACTTTTGATATGGCCAGTATTTTTGTTGGACCATGAGTTTTTTTTATATACTCTTCTAAATTATTTACTATTTTATAATTGACTCCAGAATGTTTTGCATATCCTTTTATTTCTGTATTTTCCTGATCTGAAATTAATTCATCATTTAAGTATATTTGTACATGTATATTTTCTTTTTTTATTTCTTTAATTATTTCTATTGCAAGACTATCTTCTATATCGGATTCAAAAACAATTTCACCTGTGTGAGATACAACATATGCTCCGTTGTATGAGATTATAGGAATGTTGTTTAAAAAAGATAAATATTTTTTTATAATAAATTTTGTGGATTTATACATTCTGCCACTTGCTATTATTATAAAATAACCTTTTTCATGTATATTCTTTATAGCTTCTATAGTAGGTATAGTAATTTTTTCTTCGTCATTTAGTAGAGTACCATCTAAATCAAATACAAATACTTTTTTTTTCATTTTAACCCCTCCGTAAAATTATAACATAAATATTTAAAAATAAAAAAATGGGGAATTTTAATTCCCCATACTGGTGGAGTCGATGGGACTTGAACCCACGACCTCTACCGTGCCATGGTAGCGCGCTCCCAGCTGCGCCACGACCCCAAACCATACATATTATATAACAAACTTTGTTAAATGTCAATATATCTTATTTTAATTCTACATAATCAATTATTTTATTCACCGGTTTTATGTCTTTCATACTAAAATTTTTTGATTCTCCTACTGCTTTTACAGTTATTTTAATATCTTTATCTGATGTTTCTACTAATACGTACTCTAAAATACCATAAACTACTTTTTTTGTATACGGAACATATTTGTCTTTTGTTCCTTTATCAAAAGGTGCTCCCCCAGCTCCAGTTGTTATATAGATTATATTATTTTTTTCAAATCTTTCATATCCATGAACATGACCGTTAAATATTAACTTAACATTATATTTTTCAAATATAGGTCTCCATGTATCTTCAAGCTTTTTTTCCTGTTTTCTCCATATATATATAGAATTATTCCAGAAAGGATAATGATAGATTACTGATATTATTTTATTTTTATTTTTTTCAAGATCTTTTTTAAGCCATATTGTTTGACTTTTAAAAATTTGGGATTTTGTTGGTATAGTTGAATCCAGGATAATAAAATGATATTTTCCATATGAAAAACTATACCATCTTTTATTATAATCCCCTCCACCTTCTGGTAAGTCAAATGCTTCGTAATAAATCTTCGAATTTTTTTCATGATTACCTAAAACAGGATAATAAAAAGTATTTAAGCCTCTTATTGTATAAAAAAAATTATTCCAGTATTTCATTTCATTTCCATTTTCTACCATATCTCCAACGTTAATTACAAATTCCGGTTTTTCCTTTATAATCTTTTCTATAATCATTCTATGATATTTATAATAATATCTTGTATCACCGTATACTACAAATTTTAATGATTTTGTTTGTTCGTTTTTTGTTTTAAATATTCCTTTATAATAGTCATCATCTGTTATAATTTCATATGCATATTTTGTATTTGGCTTGAGATTTTTAACTTTTAAATTAACAATTCCGTTTTGTATGTTTTTATGTATTTGAATTAAAACATTATTTTCATATAATTTTACTTGAATATTTTTATCTAATGTTTTAAAATTAATAGTGGCATACGTGTCGCCTTGATTTGTTAAATATGGATACCATATAAAATTGGCTGATATATAAAGTGATAATATTAGGAAATAAATAAACAAAATTGTCCTTTTCAAAATCTCACCCCCAAGGAGGAATATATGAAAAAATTATATTTTTTTATTTTTTTGTTTTTACTTTTATGGTTATTTCCTATAGGAATTTTGTTGATTAACTTTTTTGATCTAAATAATTTTTTTTCCATTTTAGTAAAAAATAGAACCATCAGGATTCTTAAATTCACATTATTACAGTCATCTTTATCCGTATTATTTTCATTTATTATTTCTATTTTTCCAGCAATTTATGTAGCAAATAAAAAAAATTATTTAAGCAATTTATTAGAAAACTCTTTTTTTATCCCTTTTTTCTTTCCGGCAATTCCAACCATAATAGCATTTTCATTGTTATATGGTTCAAATGGTATATTGTATAAAATGTTTCATATAAATGTTTTATATTCATTAACAGCTATTATAATGGCGCATTCATTTTATAATTCTCCTATATTTGTAAAATATATTTCAGATTCATTAAAATCTATTCCGAAAAATTACATAGAGAACGCCATTATTGATGGTGCAAATACAATAGTTATATTAAAAAAAATTATTTCTCCATTAATATTTCCGGCCATTTTAAAAGGGGCATTTCTTGTATTTACATATTCATTTGTTAGTTTTGCAATTGTATTATCGCTTGGAGGTATAAAATATTCAACATTTGAAGTGGCGATTTTTACCACTTTGAGAAGCTCTCTTGACTTCTCAAAAGCTTTAACTTATGCTATAATTCAATTTTTTATTTTGCTTTTATTAAATTATATCATATCTATTCCAAAAATTCATGAATTAGAAATTGAAGAGAATTATAGATTTAAAACAAATATTATTTTTCTAATTATTTCTTTATTTTATTTAATTTATGAATATTCTATTGTTTTAACAGGAATGATATCTGGTTTTTATGATTTTATAAACAATAAATTTACATTAAAAGGCTTTATGAATTTGTTTTCTGAAAGCTTAAATTCATATTATCCTATTTTAAAATCTTTTTATAATACATTTTTTCTTTCTCTTATTGTAAGTATTATAGTTGTATTTTTTACTTATATTATTTTAAGGAATATAAAAACACATAAAGATATGATAGTTTCAAATGTTTTTATTATTTCATCTTTGGGGATTTCTTCAGCTTTTTTAGCCATGGGTCTTTTAAGTTTAAATATTAATTTTTCATTACCATATTACATTCTTTTGTCAATTGGGTATATAATAATAACCTTACCATTAGCTTATACATTTTTACAACAACGTATTTTATCTTTTGATTACTCAATAATAGAAGCTGCAAAAATTGATGGAGCAAATAAAATGAAAAGTTTTTTATTTATAGAATTTCCTCTTTTAAAAAATACTTTGTTATCTGTTTTTTTACAAATTTTTGCTATTATGTTTGGCGAATTTACCATTTCATATACCATGCAGTCTTTAGATTATTTTCCATTATTATCCAATGTCAATTATATGCTTTCAAATGCCAGATATTATTTAGAAAGTCAATCTCTAGCCTCTATTACAATAATAATAATATTTATAACATTTAATCTATCCATTTTTTTAAACAAAGAAAAACAATAATTTTTTGAAGAAAAAATGAAAATATGATATAATAGCAAAAAAAGAATAGGGAGTGTTTATATGGATATACTATCATTTAAAAAAAAGGTTCTTGAAAAATTAAGTGATGTTGAAAAAAAATTAGCTGATACAAATATAACTTCTAATTTAGAGCAATTACAGCATTTAGGAAAAGAACACAATAGATTATCAACTTTAAAAGAATTATTTGGAAAATTAGAAGAAACTATTGATGATAAAGAGACGTTGGAAATATTAAAACATGATGGTGAAATAGAAGATGAAGAATATATTTCTATGCTGGAAGAAGCTGAAAAAAATATTAAAACGTATAATTTAGAAATATTGAGTTTATTAATACCAGGAAATGAAATCAATGAAAGAAATATTATTATGGAAATACGTGCAGGAACAGGTGGAGAAGAAGCAGCATTATTTGCATCAGATCTAATGAGAATGTATTTAAGATATGCAGAAAATAAAGGTTGGAAACATGAAATTATGGAATTAAGCGATACAGGAATTGGTGGAACTAAAAATGCTGTTATAAAGATTAAAGGAAAAGGGGTTTTTGGTAGATTAAAATATGAAAGTGGTGTCCATCGAGTTCAAAGAGTTCCTGTAACAGAATCTGGAGGAAGAATACATACTTCAACGGCAACTGTTGCAGTTTTACCGGAGGCTACAGATGTTGATGTGAAAATTGATGATAAGGATTTAAGAATAGACACTTATAGAGCAGGAGGAGCAGGAGGACAACATGTGAATAAAACAGAATCTGCAGTTAGAATAGTTCATATTCCAACAGGCATTGTTGTTACGTGCCAGAATGAAAGATCACAACATCAGAATAAAGAAGCTGCGATGTCTATTTTAAGAGCTAAATTATATGAAGATGCGTTTAGAAAACAACAAGAAAAAATGGTTTCACAAAGAAGAGCGCAAATAGGAACTGGAGAAAGAAGCGAAAAAATAAGAACATATAATTTTCCTCAAAATAGAATAACTGATCACAGAATTGGATTTACTACTTACAGGTTAAATTACGTATTGGAAGGAGATCTTGATGAAATAATAGATAAATTAATGGAATGGGATTTAAGTGAAAAATTAGGAAATCTTGAAATATAAAGGGGGGAATTTATGAAATTATATCTTGATATTTTTTATAAACTATCCTGGATTCTGACAGTTATAACAGGTTTTTCTTCTGTAATCACCAATTCAAAAGTAAATGGTTTTTTTCTTTTCTTTTTTACAATTACTACATTGACTCAATTGCTTGGGACATATTTATTTTCAAAAGAAAAAGATGGATTAAAAATTTTTACACACTATTTTAGCATTGTTATAGTAGCAACCGCTTTTTTAATTTCTGTATCTTTGATGAAGTCTAATGTATTTTCATTTATAATATATTATATCTCTTACAATTTGATGTTATCTTTTATTTTAAATAATTATTTCAAATATTTTGAAGATAAAGATAATTTATTAAAACTCATAAAATTTTTAAATTTAAATTACTTTGATTTGTTTGATACTCAACTTCATATAAAATTATTTAATAATAAGAAAAGTATTACACCTGATACAATTTCGGCTGTTGGTCCATATTCTCCAGCGCTATTAAAAGATAATGAATTGTATATTTCAGGACAAATACCTGTTAATTATGAAACAAATGAAATACCAGAATCTTTTGTTGAGCAGGTCAAACTTGTAATGGAAAATCTTAAAAAGATTTTAAATACAGCTGGGTTTACATTTAAGGATGTTGTTCAGGTTAGCGTTTTTGTAACAGATATTTCTAAATTTAAGGAATTTAATATTGTTTATGAAACGTATTTTAAAAAACCATATCCAGCAAGATTTGTTGTAGAGGTTTCAAAACTTCCTAAAAATGTAGATGTTGAGATTTCCTGTATTGCAAAAAAATAATTTTAAAGGGGTGATATAAATGGATATGATTAAGATTATTTTACCTGATGGTTCAGAAAAAGAATATAAAAAAGGAGTTTCTGCTGCAGATATTGCTAGAGATATATCGGAAGGGCTGTATAGAAAGTCTTTAGGGGCACTTGTTAATGGTGAATTATACGATTTAAAAAGACCAATTGAAAAGGATTCTACAGTAAAAATTATCACAGATAAAGACTCAGAAGCTCCTGTTATATTTAGACATACTTTAGCTCATATTATGGCTCAAGCTGTAATGAGATTATATGGAAATGATGTAAAACTAGCTATTGGGCCTGTGATTGAAAATGGATTTTACTATGATTTTGATTTAGAAGAAAAAATTTCAGAGGATGATTTGCCGAAAATTGAAGCTGAGATGAAGAAGATAATAAAAGAGGATTTGCCTATAGAAAGATTTGATATTACTAAAGAAGAAGCTAAAGAACTATTTAAAGATCAACCGTATAAATTAGAACTTTTAGAAGATATTGAAGATGAAATAGTGAGTTATTATAAGCAGGGAGAATTTATTGATTTGTGTAGAGGTCCTCATTTACCTTCAACAGGAAAAATTAAACATTTTAAATTATTATCCGTTTCAGGAGCGTATTGGAGAGGAAATGAAAAAAACAAAATGCTTCAAAGAATTTATGCAACAGCTTTTGCTAAAAAGGCTCAATTAGATGAATATTTAAAGATGTTGGAAGAAGCTAAAAAAAGAGATCATAGAAAAATAGGTCCTAAACTGGATTTGTTTATGTTTGAAAACGAATTAGCACCTGCTATGCCTTTCTTTTTGCCAAGAGGTGCAAAAGTAATAAATGAATTATTGGAATTTTCAAGAGAATTGCATAAAAAATATGGTTATGATGAAGTTATTACTCCGCTAATTATGAATATAAAATTATGGCATCAATCAGGTCATTGGGATCATTATAAAGAAAATATGTATTTTACAGAAAAGGATGATGTTCAATATGCAGTAAAACCTATGAATTGTCCTGGACATATATTGATATATAAATCAAAAGTATATAGTTATAGAGATTTACCAATAAGAATGTCGGAATTTGGTAAAGTTCATAGATATGAAAGAAGTGGTGTGGTACATGGACTATTCAGGGTTAGATCATTTACTCAAGATGATGCTCATATATACTGTACAAAAGAACAAATTGAAGATGAAATTATTAAGGTAATTGAGTTTACTCATGAATTATATAGTGCATTTGGATTTGAATACGAAGCTGATTTGAGCACAATGCCGGAAGATCACATGGGTGATGAAAAAACATGGGAAATTGCTACAGAAGCATTGAGAAAAGCTCTGAAAAAATCAAATATTAATTATAAAATAAATGAAGGAGATGGAGCTTTTTATGGTCCGAAAATAGATTTTCATATAAAAGACTCTCTTGGAAGAAAATGGCAATGTGCAACAATTCAGTTAGACTTCCAGATGCCTGAAAGATTTGATATACATTATGTAGATAATAATAATGAATTACAAAGACCAGTTATGATACATAGAGCAATATATGGATCCATTGAAAGATTTTTTGGTATATTGATTGAAAATTTTGCTGGAGCATTTCCAACATGGTTATCTCCTGAACAAATTGCTATTATTCCTGTTTCCGATAAATATATTGATGCCGCAAAAGAATTATATGAAAGATTAGATTCAGAGGGTTTGAGAATTAAATTAGATGATTCAAATTCTACAGTTGGTTATAAGATAAGAAATGCTCAAATGTTGAAAATACCATATATGATAGTTATTGGTGAAAAAGAAATAGAAACTAAAAAATATAATATTAGGACAAGAGAGGGTAATACAGCTGAAGATATAGAACTTGAAGAATTTATTAAAACAGTAAAAGAAGAAATTAAAAATAGAAGTTTAAAATTGAGTTATTAAAATTGAGATTTTTTTGAAAATAAGAAAAATACTACAACGGTATACAAAATTTTTTAATTTATTTATATTCAAAAAAAGCAGCTGTTAGCTGCTTTTTTTATTTTAATAATATTATTGAATAGTATATCCAAAAAGTTAAGTAAGCAAAAACTCGAAGATTGTCCTTACACGCTATCGCTCACTTACAGCGAGTAATCGGAATAAATAAATGTAAATGGTAAAATAAAAAATCCCCGAAAAATCGGGGATTTTCGTGGTGGCCAGGGACAGAAT
>NZ_AZAY01000003.1 GCF_001021165.1 Marinitoga sp. 1197 | reverse complement strand
ATCTTACATGGAATTCTTCAGGAATTTTTCCTAAATTTGTGTTTTCAAAGTTTTCATTGAGGATTGTTTTATATTAGATATTTGATCTTAATGCACCTTTGGCTATATTGTGCAATATATCTCTTCCGGCTTTTCCAATATACCCTCCAGTTTGATTTTCTTGATCAAAAGTCCAAAGTAAGTAAGTTGTTATTATTATTCTACCTTTTCCCACATTCCATTGTGGAAATATATCTGTTTCATCATTAACATTCCATCCCGTATGAAAACCTTTTGCAAGATATTCATCAGGGTCTATTATATATTCTATTATACCATATCGTCCTGTATAAGAAAGATTATTATCTATTCTAAATATTAATGAATCATAATCTCCAGAATTCCAATAAGATACATCATGCGAATGAGGATCTTCTGTACATACATTCACATTTTCAAATAATGGATCGTTTTCACGAGCTTCTGTAATAAAAAACGAGTCATTTAATGCAGGGAACCATCCTGATTTCATAGAAGAATTTACATAATTCATTAAACTTAATAATTTTGCCCCACCTGCTTCATTATTTGTTATAAAAACAGATCCAGTCTCTACCGCCTCTAATATCTTATTAGCTACTGATTCATCTATGTTCGAAACCTTATCTTCTCCTCCATATATAAAACATGCAATAACTCCATAGTCTTCAGGATTAACATTACCATTTCTTATATCTTCTCCATCAGCTATATCTATCTTTTTTTCTTCTTCCATAATTTTTTTAAATTCTATACTTACAGAATCCATATCATCCTTATCATTTACTATTAAAAGTGTTTTTTCTAGTTTTTCTACAAATTCAGAAGTCAAATAATTGTCTTCATCAACACGACCAGAATGTTGTGGATTTGCATGGAACATTGGCCATGGTGTGTCTGATAAACCACCATTATTTCCTTTTATTGCATAGATATAACCATCCTTACTTCCAATATAAATGGTGCCATCAGACCCTATTGCAGGAGAGGATTTTACCCAATCAGCTGTTCTAAAATTCCCTTTTAAAGACCCATCAGGGTTTATTGCATATATATAATTATCATATGAACTAACGAAAACAGAACCATCGGCTCCTATTGCAGGAGAAGAAGCTACCCAATCTCCAGTTTCAAATTTCCATTTTAGAGACCCATCAGGGTTTATTGTATACATGTATCCATCCTTACTTCCAATGTAAATAGTGTTATCTGCTCCAATTGCAGGAGAAGAAGCTACATCACTCCCAGTTTCAAATTTCCATTTTAAAGATCCATCAGGGTTTATTGCATATATATAATTATCATATGAACCAACGTAAATGGTGCCATCCGCTCCTATTGCTGGGGAGGAAGCTACATCACTCCCAGTTTCAAATTTCCATTTCAAAGACCCATCAGGGTTTATTGCATATATATAATTATCATATGAACCGACAAAAACAGTGCCATCCGCTCCTATTGCAGGAGAAGAAGCTACATCACTCCCAGTTTCAAATTTCCATTTCAAAGACCCATCAGGGTTTATTGCATATATATAATTATCATATGAACCGACAAAAACAGTGCCATCGGTTCCAATTGCTGGGGAGGACTTTACCCACTCTCCAGTTTCAAATTTCCATTTCAAAGACCCATCAGGGTTTATTGCATATATATAATTATCATATGAACCAACGTAAATGGTGCCATCGGCTCCAATTGCTGGGGAAGAAGAAATCAAAGCTTCTGTTTCAAATTTCCATTTCAAAGACCCATCAGGGTTTATTGCATATATATAATTATCATATGAACCAACGTAAATGGTGCCATCGGCTCCAATTGCTGGGGAGGAATATACGCTTCCATTTGTTTTAAATTTCCATTTTAATAATGATGTTGTAAAGTTAGCAATAGTGCTTTCTGCTATTCCACCATATCTATCTTTTGCTATTATTTTCCAGTAATATTTTGTTATTGTATCTAAATCTTCTATTTTATATTTTGATTCTTCATAATCTTTTGCTATTAGTTTTAAATTATTTTTATCTTCTCCAAAATATATGTCATATGTTATATTATGTCCATCAATATCAATAGACTTCCATTTTAATGTTGGAATCAGACTTACATTTTCAGCTCCATTTTCTGGTTCAATTATTTCAGGTGTTGTGGGTGGTGTGTTTTCTTTGGTTTTAAACTCCCAAATATCGCCTTCTGTTTTAGCACCTAAGCTATCAATACTATCTATTTTCCAATAATATGTTTTTTCTACTTCTAAACCTTCTATTTTATATGCTATTCCATCATATCCTTTTTTCATTAATTTTAAATTATTTTTATCTTCACCAAAATATATGTCATACTTTATATTATGCCCATCAATATCAATAGACTTCCATTTTAATGTTGGATTTAAACTTACATTCTTTGCATTATTATATGGCTCAATTATTTCAGGTGTTGTTGGTGGTGTGTTTTCTTTAGTTTTAAACTCCCAAATATCGCCTTCTGTTTTTGCTCCTCTACTATCAATACTATCTATTTTCCAATAATATTTTGTTATTGGCGCTAAACCTTCCATTTTATACGTTGATTCTTTATAATCTTTTTCTATTAATTTCAAATTGTTTTTATCATTGCCAAAATATATATCATATTTAATATTGCTTCCATTTTCTATATCGTATCCTTCCCATTTTAATGTTGGATTTAATTCTATATTTTCACTGTTATTTAATGGATAAACCTCTGTAGCTTTTAATGGTGGATTGTTGTTTATTATTCCGCCAATTAATCCTCCTGCAATCATTGCTATTAGTAATGCGAGTACTATTATTTTATCCATTTTATTCACCTCTCAAATATTTTAATCATTGCCAGTATGTTGTGGAATAGACCTCACTATTTATATCCTATAATTACAAAATCATCAAAATATGTAGGTATATCGTCGTTACCTGGACAATCTCCAATTCTAATACCTTTAAGTCCCTTGTAAGCATTCGGATCTCGGTATTCAGACTTTGGCATGGCTGTGTATTCAATAGTTTTATTGTCTGGCAAGTAAACTTTTATTTTCGAAGAATACCCATCATCGTTTATCCAATATTCATATATTAATGTGTTGTTTATATAAACTTTTCCATATTTTTCATTAGGGAAAAAGATTGTTTTTACATCATTCCATGAATTTATATTATAAACTTTTACTTTTATTTCTTCATTTTTATCAGTTACAAAACGTATATTACCATTATCCCAAATATTAGCACCTCCACATATCCATCCCCACGAAACATCTGGATTAATAAATGCAATCCAACCAATATGTTCTTTATTTGACGCATATACTTTATAATTTAATTCAATTTTTTGATATTTAAATATATCAAAATAGAATACTATACCACAACACCAACCTGGTTGCCCCCATACTTTTAAAAATTTATTTCCAGAAGCATCTATATTTTCATCTTGTACTACTCCATATGAACGACCACTATATAATACAGAAAATTCTTTAGGAATTTTTCCTAAATCTATATTTTCAAAATCTTCATTGAGGATTATTTCAGAAGTCAAATAATTGTCTTCATCAACCCGACCAGTATGTTGAGGATTTGCATGGAACATTGGCCATGGAGTATCTGCTAAACCGCCGTTATTTCCATTTATTGCATAGATATGACCATCCTTACTTCCAATATAAATAGTGCCATCCGCTCCTATTGCAGGAGAGGATTTTACCCAATCAGCTGTTCTAAATTTCCATTTTAAAGAGCCATCCGGGTTTATAGCATATACATAGTTATCCAAACTGCCAACAAAAACAGTGCCATCCGCTCCTATTGCAGGAGAGGATTTTACCCAATCAGCTGTTCTAAATTTCCATTTTAAAGAGCCATCCGGGTTTATAGCATATACATAGTTATCCAAACTGCCAACAAAAACAGCGCCATCTTTTCCAATTGCTGGGGAGGACTCTACATCACCATCTGTTTTGTATTTCCATTTTAGAGACCCATCGGGGTTTATTGCATAGACATAATTATCATCACTGCCAACATAAATAATGCCATCTTTTCCAATTGCTGGGGAGGACTTCACATCACCATTTGTTTTGTATTTCCATTTTAGAGACCCATCGGGGTTTATTGCATAGACATAATTATCATCACTGCCAACATAAATAATGCCATCATACCCTATAGATGGTGAGGATTCGGCATATCCATATGTTAGATATTTCCACTTCAAAAAACCGTCAAAAGTTATTGCATAAATATATCCATCATCACTGCTAACATAAATAGTACCATCAATTCCTATCGCTGGGGAAGTTGATATATTTTTATTTGTTTCAAATTTCCATTTCAGAGAACCATCATAATTTATTGCATAAATATATCCATCACTATTACCAACATAAATAGAACCATCAATTCCTACTGTTGGTGAGGAAGCTACAACTCCATTTGTTTTGTACTTCCATTTCAAAGACCCATCGGGGTTTATTGCATATAAGTAATTATCATATGAACCAATATAAATAGTGCCATCGGCTCCAATTGCAGGGGAGGAAAGTACCCTATCTTCTGTCTTGAATTTCCACTTTAGTAATGATGATGTTGTAGTAAAATTAGCAATAGTACTTTCTGCTATTCCACCATATTCATCTTTTGCTATTATTTCCCAGTAATATGTTTTTTCTACATCTAAACCTTCTATTTTATATTTTGAATCTTCATAATCTTTTGCTATTAATTTTAAATTATTTTTATTTTCTCCAAAATATATGTCATACTTTATGTTATGCCCATCAATATCAATAGACTTCCATTTTAAAATAGGATTTAAAATTACATTTTCAGCTCCATTTTCTGGTTCAATTATTTCAGGTGTTGTGGGTGGTGTGTTTTCTTTGGTTTTAAACTCCCAAATATCGCCTTCTGTTAGTTCTCCTCTACTATCAATACTATCTATTTTCCAATAATATGTTGTGGTTGGTTCTAATCCAAGTACGTGATATTCATTTTTTGTTATTTGATATTCCATTAAATTTAAATTATCTTTGCTTTTTCCCATATATACATCATAATATAAATTGCTTTTATCTTCTTCATCATATCCTATCCATTTTAATGTTATATTTAACGGTATACCTTCACTATAATTTATGGGATAAACTTCTAATGCTTTTGAAGGTGCATTGTTATTTGTCACACATCCTGAGAGTATTAGCGTTATTAAAATTAGCATCATTATTATTTTTTTCATTTTCCCCACCTCCATTTTTTTAATTAGTTTTCTATATTCTAAAATTCTGAAAATATATTGTTTAAAATACTTTCACGCTATTTTTAATAAGGGTTTCAATGTTGTTGTATTAGATAATCGAAAGTAATTCTTTTTATTTGTGTAAAGTTTTAATTGTCATTAACATTGCCAGTATGCTGCGGATTTGCATGGAACATTGGCCATGGTGTGTCTGCTAAACCACCGTTATTATCGTTTATTGCATAGAAACAATCTTTTACTGTTATTTTTCAGCACTATACAACGTCAGGGATTATCCCTGACATTGTATAGTCACAGTTTTTGCTTCAGAGTTAGCTTTAAAATTAAGGAGGTTGTTTAAATAATGAAAATCTTCCTATTGCCGTCCGTTGTTTAATAAATTTTTATGAATTTTTGGCCATGGAGAATTCATCAAACCTTTACTTTTTACATTTAAAATATATAAATTTCCAGCATTGTCTCCAAAGTAAAGGTTTCCATCATAGAACAAAGTTATTCCACCATAAATTGCACCATCTGTTTTAAATCTCCAATACATAGTTCCATCAGGTTTTATTGCGTATAGATAGCCATTATTACTGCCAACATAAATAGTTCTATCTTTTCCGATTACAGCATCTGATGTTATTGAACCTCCAATGTAATATTTCCATTTTAAATTCCCAGAAGCATCAAGCGCATAGAAATAACCATTGTTAGCTCCGAAATATATATTACCTTGATCGTCAATTATTGGGGCTGATTCTATTTTATTTTCAATATTAAAACGCCAAATCTCATTACCATTAAGATCCAAAGCAATTAGATTTTCGTCTGATCCTACATATAAATGTTCAGCTCCTAATGAAAAGGTGTAAAAATAATAATAATAACCATAATATTTAGACCATTTATTATATCCACTACTATAATAACTTTTAATATAATTTGTAATACCTATAATAATATTTCCATTTTTATCTATTACTGGATATGAATACGAATAATTCGAAAGATATTCTTTCCAAACGAAAGAACCATTATTACTAATTTTATATAAATTATAATTATCTTGAACATAAATATTTCCGTCTTTTCCAATTGCTGGAGTATAACTAATATTGTAACTTGTATTGTATTCCCAATTTTTAATTCCATCTTTATCAATAGATAATAAATAATTACCGTCATTTATATATATTGTTCCATCGTTACCTAACACTGGTGATGTATTTATTGTTGAAGTTGCATTATAAGTCCAATTAATGGTTCCATCAGGAGTAATTGAGTATAAACTATTTTCAGTTGTAAAATAAACAATATAGTTTGAACCGTCTATCCATATTGCAGGTGTTGTGGTTATAGCACCATCTACCGATATTTTTGCTTTTAGAATATTTCTTGTTTTAAATGAGTATATTATGCTTTCTGAACTACCTCCGAAACTATCTTTTGCTATAATTTTTAGATAATAAGTTGTATCTAAATCAAGATTTTTTAAATAAATAGATGTTGATTCGTACGAAATTTTATAGAGTTTAGGTTCGCTATTCTTGCCAAAATAAATATCGTATTTTATATAATCTCCATCCGGATCTGAGGATTTCCATGAAATTTCCAATTCAACATCAGTAATTCCACTGTTTATAACTTCATCAGGAGAAATTATTTTTGGTGTTTCAGGAATAGAATTAGATATAATCATAAAATTATTTATTCCTGTATAATATCTTCTAGCCATAGGCCAAGAGCTTTTCATTAGTCCATCATCTTTAAAATCAATACTAATTATATGATTTTTTTCACTGCCAAATATTAAATTCCCGTTATCCAATAAGAACATATTGGTTATTGCTTTATCAGAAACATACTTTCCATACAATTCAAATTCAAGAGAATATTTTCTGATTTCACCATTTTCTAATCCAATATATATGTAATTCTTAGCAGATAATACAGGTATTGAGATAATTTTAGAATCAAGTTTAATCCTTCTTAGAAGGTCTCCATTTTTGTCTAATTTGTATAAATAGCCGTCATCATCCCCAAAATATATGTTGTTATGTATGTCTATTACAACACCTTTTACAATATTATTTTCCGAATAGTATTTCCATATTTCATTATTACTTAAATCATAGCAATATAATATATTTTCTTCTATGAAATAAATTCTATTATTATCCGAAAGTGCAAAGTATCCATCTGTATTTAAATTTAAATTATTTGTATAAATAATATCTCCATTTGGATTAATTACATATAAGTAATTATTCTCATTAAAGAAATAAATATTACCATTTTGATCTATGACAGGACTATTTTTTACTGCTCCGTATATATTCTTTTTCCATTTAAATGTTCCTTCATCAGATAATGCATATATATAATCAGATGTTCCAATATATATGCAACCATCATTTCCAATTGCAGGAGAAGAATAAATCATTCCTTCTGTTTCATATTCCCATTTTAAATTCCCATCAGCACTTATAGCATATATTTTTCCATTCCCATCAGCAACTATAATACTATTATCTTTTCCAATTACTGGTGATGCGTTAACATTAGTTCCAATAGAATATTCCCACTTTTTATTTCCATTAACGTCATATGCATATAAAATTCCACTTTTGCTGATGAAATATAAAATGTTACTGTTATATGCAAAATTATCGTTAATATTTTCAGATATCGTAACATTCCATGCTGTAATATCATTGACTTTAAAAGTATAAGTATCGCTAACTGTATCAAAATAATAATCATGCATTACTATTTTCCAATAGTAGGTTGTATTAAACTTTAATGAAACATAATAATAATTTTCTTCAATCCGGTTAGCTATTTTAGATAAATTATTTAAATCTTCCCCAAGGTATACAGAATATTTTAAATGGGTACTGTCATTGCTTTCAACATTCCAAGATAATTTAATATATGAATCATCAAGAATAGAATTGTCTGCAGGTGAATTTAATGAAACTTTTAATTCTGAATTGCATTGTGATATATAAGGGTTTCCATTATTAAATTTGTTTGATCTGAATTTTGCCCAATTTGACTCAAGAGGTCCTTTAGAATTCGAGTTTATAGCATATAAATAATTATCATATGAACCAACAAAAACAGTGCCATCTGCTCCTATTGTTGGTGAAGATCTTACATCATTTTCCGTTCTAAATTTCCATTTCAAAGACCCATCCGGATTTATTGCATATAAATAATTATCATATGAACCAACAAAAATAGTGCCGTCGGCTCCTATTGCTGGGGATGAAAACACATAATCTCCAGTTTCGAATTTCCATTTCAAAGTACCGTCAGGGTTTATTGCATAGATATAATTGTCACCTGAACCAACAAAAACAGTGCCATCTGCTCCTATTGCTGGGGAAGAATTTACATAATACCCCGTTTTAAATTTCCATTTCAAAGTACCATCAGGGTTTATTGCATATAAATAATTATCATATGAACCAACGAAAATAGTGCCATCTGCTCCTATTGCTGGGGAAGAATTTACATAATACCCCGTTTTAAATTTCCATTTCAAAGTACCGTCAGGGTTTATTGCATATAAATAATTATCATATGAACCAACGAAAATAGTGCCATCTGCTCCTATTGCTGGGGAAGAATTTACATAATACCCCGTTTTAAATTTCCATTTCAAAGTACCGTCAGGGTTTATTGCATAGATATAATTATCATATGAACCAACGAAAATAGTGCCGTCGGCTCCTATTGCTGGAGAAGAACTTACAACATTTCCCGTTTCAAATTTCCATTTCAAAGACCCATCAGAGTTTATTGCATATATATAATAATCACCTGAACCGACAAAAATAGTACCCTCGGTTCCAATTGTAGGTGAAGAAGTTACATAATACCCCATTTCAAATTTCCATTTCAAAGACCCATTTGGGTTTATTGCATATAAATAATTATCGACTGATCCAACAAAAACAGTGCCGTCAATTCCTATTGCTGGGGATGAGAATATAACATTTCCCGTTTCAAATTTCCATTTGATCATATTTTTTATTGTTGTAAAATTGCCTGAAATTTCTTTTATACTTCCAAACGGTTCTTTAGCTATTATTTTCCAATAATATTTTTTGTCAAAAGAAAGATTTCCAATTTCGTATTCTGTTTTTGTCACATCAGTAGCAATAAGCGTTAGATTTTCTCCAAAATATATATCAAATTTTATAAGATCCGATTCAGGTTCTACTTTCCATTTTAATTTTACATTATATGGTATAACGTTTGTTTGGTCTATTTGTGGCGATATTATTTCAAGGTTTTTTATGTCTACATTTATATTTTTTACATTAATTGTTATTGTTGCAGTTGAGGTTGCTCCGTATATATCGGTCGCTTTTATGACTATATCATATGATTTATCTCCTTCATCTAAGGTTGGAGTCCATGTGTATAAACTTTCATTTATGATTCCTTTTCCTGACACGATAGAAAACGTTATTCTATTATTTTCATCAGTTACATAATCGAGCAAATTAATTTCTAATGTTTCATTTTCATTTATTGTGAATTCTTGTATTTCTTTCCATATTGGTGGTTTTGTAGTTGTAAATGAATATGCCGAACTTGTATATTCAATATTATCATTGTCATATGATATTATATTCCAATAATATGTTGTATTACTTTTTAAATTGTTTAATTGATATGATGTTTCATTTATGCCTGTTGCAATAGTTGTCATCTCTGAGTCTCCAAATTGAATAGCATATTTTAATTCACCAGGATAATTGACTCCCCATGTGAGTTTTGGATTCAAACTCACATTTGTTGCATAATTTTCAGGAGAAATTAAAACAGGTTTTTTTGAATCTTTTATTGTTGTAAATGTCCATATTTCAGATGCGGTGGAAGCATTCTTGCTATTTTTCGCCACGACTTTCCAGTAATATGTAGCTTCTTCTAAAATATCCGTTGTGAATGTTTTGTTTGTTAAGTTATTTTTAAAAAGTTTTGGGTCTTTGTCTTTTCCAAAATATATGTCATATTTTAATTCGTTATTATTATCATCACTTGCATCCCATTCGAGTGTTACAATAAGTGGATTATCAACTGAACCATTTTTAGGACTTTTTAATGATATTTTTGGTGGAGTTGTGGTTGAAAAAGAAAAAATATTAGATGAAATTTCATGTTTTCCATCTTTAGCTACAACTTTCCAATAGTATTTTGTATTACTTAATAATTTTGGGTAATATTCTGTTTTTGTATAATTTGTTTCAATTTTTTCAAGATTTTTATTTTTTGATAGGTATATATCATATAATATTTCATCTCCATCTAAATCTGTTGCGTTCCAACTTAATTTTTGGTTTAATGCAACGTTAGTACTATCAAAGGTATTTAATTTTATTTCGGGTAACGTTTCAAAAGATATATCAAATATTTTATCAGAATCCCATTTATTGTTTAGTATTAATACGTTTCCTGTATAAGTAGTTGGTTCTGTAAAATCTATTGATATTTTTAATTTATTATTTTCCATCGATGTAGAGTAATTGCTTATTAGTGGACTAAATATAATCTCTTCAGTTGTTTTAATATCTACAAGAGAAGATAATGTGATGTTTTTTAAATTTTTTAAATTCGCATAAATCATCACTTTATTTTGTTCTTTAATTTCTTCAATTTTTCCAAAATCTATATAGTTCAAATAATTGTATATATTAATATCTTTTTTGTATCCATAATATTTCTTTTTATTTATAATAAAATATGGATTTATTGATATTGTATATATACCTTTTTCTTCTGTAATTAGTTCGAATTTATCTGTTACTGTTTTTTTTGTAGATATTTTTGTATTTTTATAGGTGGTTATTATGTCATAGTATGTCTTTAATGGTTTTTCTTTAAAATCGATTATTACTGTTGAATTTGATGATTCATAATTTAGATCGTTGTATTTTATACTATTTTCAATTTTGCTCATAATTACTTCAGGTTTTTGAACGAATACTATTTTAGCAATATCACTTTTTATTCTTTTGCCATTTACATTATATGTTTCAACCATCCAATAATATTCATTATAATCACTATTTAAGTTGAATGTATATTTATATTCTTCACCTTTGTAATCTTTTACTATGGGGGTAAGATTATCTTTTTTTGTTCCTATGTATAAAGTTGCAAGGGAATCTTCTCCTTTTTTCCATTTTAAAATATAGTCAATTTTTTTAATACCTCTTTCATATATTTTATAATCTTCTATATTTAATTGCGCTTTTAGAGCATCTTTGAATACAAAGCAACCACTTAGTATTAAAGTTATTAGTAGCAATATAAATACTATTTTTTTCATATTAACCCCCTTACCCCATTTTTTTAATTTATGTATTTTTTTTATTTGTGTAAAGTTTTAATTGTCATCAACATTGCCAGTATGTTGTGGATTTGCATGGAACATTGGCCATAGTGTGTCTGCTAAACCGCCGTTATTTCCATTTATTGCATATAAATAGCCATCATATGAACCGACATATATTGCCCCATTCGTTCCTACTGCTGGGGAAGAGTATATTTCTCCTTCTGTTTCAAATTTCCATTTCAAAGAGCCATCAGGGTTTATTGCATATAAATAATTATCCCAACTGCCAATATAAATGGTACCATCTGTGCCTATTGCAGGTGAGGAATCAGCATATCGTCCAGTTTCAAATTTCCATTTCAAAGATTCGTCAGAGTTTATTGCGTAGATATAACCATCACCATTTCCAATATAAACTGTTCCATTATTTCCTAACATTGGAGAGGATATTATATTATTTCCAGTTTTAAATTTCCATTTCAAAGACCCATTGGGGTTTATTGCATATAAGTAATTATCATATGAACCAACGTAAATGGTGCCGTCGGCTCCTATTGCTGGTGAAGAGTATACAATTCCATTTGTTTTAAATTTCCATTTCAGAGATCCATCAGGATTTATTGCATATAAATAATTGTCATATGAACCGACAAAAACGGAACCATCCGCTCCGATTGCTGCAGATGAATATATCCAATTTCCAGTTTTAAATCTCCATTTCAGAGATCCATCAGGATTTATTGCATATAAATAATTGTCATATGAACCGACAAAAACGGAACCATCCGCTCCGATTGCTGGAGAAGAACGAATCAAAGCTTCTGTTTTAAATTTCCATTTTAATGTTCCATTATCGTTTATTGCGTAGATATAATTATCATCACTTCCGACAAAAATAGTACCGTCTTTTCCAATCGCAGGTGAAGAAAAAATACTACCATTAGTTTCAAATTTCCATTTCAGAGACCCATCAGGGTTTATTGCATATAGATAATGATCATCTGAACCAACAAAAATAGTGCCATCGGTTCCAATTGCTGGGGAGGAAGCTACCTTACCCTCAGTTTTAAATTTCCATTTTAATAATGATGTTGTAAAGTTAGCAATAGCGCTTTCTGCTATTCCCCCATATCTATCTTTTGCTATTATTTTCCAATAATATGTTTTTTCTACTTCTAAACCTTCTATTTTATATGCTATTCCATCATATCCTTCTTTCACTAATTTTAAATTATTTTTATCTTCTCCAAAATATATGTCATACTTTATGTTATGCCCGTCAATATCAATAGACTTCCATTTTAAAATAGGATTTAAACTTACATTCTTTGCATTATTATATGGTTCAATTATTTCAGGGGTTGTAGGTGGTGTGTTTTCTTTAGTTTTAAACTCCCAAATATCGCCTTCTGTTTTAGCACCTAAGCTATCAATACTATCTATTTTCCAATAATATGTTTTTTCTACTTCTAAACCTTCTATTTTATATTTTGAATCTTCATAATCTTTTGCTATTAGTTTTAAATTATTTTTATCTTCACCAAAATATATGTCATATGTTATATTATGCCCGTCAATATCAATAGACTTCCATTTTAAAATAGGATTTAAACTTACATTCTTTGCATTATTATATGGTTCAAGTATTACAGGCGTTGTAGGTGGAGAATTTTCTTTAGTTTTAAACTCCCAAATATCGCCTTCTGTTTTAGCACCTAAGCTATCAATACTATCTATTTTCCAATAATATTTTGTTATTGGATCTAAATTATCTATTTTATATGTATTTTTTTTATAATCTTTTTCTATTAATTTCAAATTATTTTTATCTTCTCCAAAGTATATATCATATTTAATATTGCTTCCATTTTCTATATCGTATCCTTCCCATTTTAATGTTGGATTTAATACTATATTTTCACTGTTATTTAATGGATAAACCTCTGTAGCTTTTAATGGTGGATTGTTGTTTATTATTCCGCCAATTAATCCTCCTGCAACCATTGCTATTAGTAATGTGAGTACTATTATTTTATCCATTTTATTCACCTCTTATTATAATATTTCCTTCAAAAATATTTTCTTTTCCATTAAATCCTTCAAAATATGTTATATATTCGTATTTATTTTTCATTATTAATCCGAAATTATTTAATGATATTGCTTCAATACCAGAAATTTTTATTTGTTTATAAATTTTGTTTTCAAGGTCATATAATATATATTTTTCCGAACCAGATAATTTTAATATTAAGAAATTATTAACTGCTGCTATATGAAAGTCTTTGTCAATTAAATTATTCAAAACTCTTGAGTTTTCTTCTGTATTTATATCCAGAATATTCAATGTTGAATCTTTATTTTTTTCGTTAGATATATATATTATTTTGTCTTTAACAAAATTTATCTGGTTCTTAATTAGTTCTGATGAATTTGTATATTTTTTTACTTTGTTATCTGCTATGGAATATACATAAATATCGTTATTATATATGTATGTTATTAGATTTTCAGTTATAAATTTTATTTCGGTTATAGGTTTATCTGTTGAAAGTGGGAATATTTCTTTTACCTTACTTATTTTTTTAAGGGTTAAATCAATTTTTCCATAGTAAAGTCCAGCATTTGATATCCAAGCTATGTTATTTCCAAATATATCAAAATCTGTTTCGTTATTTTCTGATTCCATAAGTATATAATTTGTTTTGTTTTGAAGATTATATAAATATATATTATATGAATTATCTTTTATCATTGTGTATAGAATCTCCTTATTATTTAACCAATAAAACTGATATATAGAATATTTTTGATCTTTCCTTTTCCTTATAGAAGTTGTTCCAATAACTTTAACACTCTTATTTTTATTTATTTCATAAATGTTTAATGAGATATTCTCGTTTGATAATCTAATATATACAATATGTTTTCCGTCTGGAGAAATTTTTGGTTCGATGATCTTTTCCCGAGTATCTGCTTCAATCAATATTTTTGAAATATTCAATTCTACATTTTTGATTTTTGAAATTTCTAATTTTATTGGAGTTACGCTTTTATCAGATTGATTTTTTAAATTGGTTTTGGTTGCTTTTATTGTTGGTTTAATATTTGTTGAAGTAATAACTTTATCAGATTGATTTTCTGAATTTTTACCATTAATTGAATAATTTTCAATAGTAGTTTTAGTTGCATTTTGCGTTTGTTTAATATTTTCTGATTTGGTGTGTTCTAATGTTTTTTTAATTATATTTTTCTGTATTATTTTCATATTCAACTCTTTTAATTTTTTGTTTTTATAGAATATTTGTACTTTCACCATTGTGGCTTCTTCTGATGGTATTAATATAATATTATTTTCGGTTAACTCTAATTTCAAACCACTAGTCTTAAATTTTATTTCGTCATTAAATGTGGTTTTTATAGTATTTTTATTTATTTCTTTTACATAGATTCTATTATTAAATTTGTCAAAAATTTCAAAATTTAATGTTTCCTTATTTTCAATTTCTGTTTTTTCTGGATATAATTTTATGTATTCAGGAGATGAGGGGATTATAAAGAAATATTCATTATTGCTTTCTATATTATTATATTTTAGATTCACTTTATAAATTCCAAATCTTTTCTGATCATATTTAGCAATTATACGATTGCCCGAGATTTTATATGGAATTTTCTGATCATTAATAAATAAATCTAATTTATCTGAAATATAAGAAGATTCTATTTCAATATTAGTCTTTCCTATTTCATATACTTTTCTTACAAGTTTTATTTTTATTGATGTTGCTTCTGAGGTTTTCTTTGACGTTTCAGGTGATGTAATTATTTCTTCTTTTTTTTGAATAGTTGAAGAAATTTCTTCTGATTTTGTAGGAGTGCTTAATTGTGTTTTAGTTGATAATTTGAAATCGGACACAAGAGTTTCTTTTTGGTTTATTTTTATAACCCAATTTCCCAATTCAAGATTTTCATATGTAGCCATTATTTCTCCAAAAGAATGGCTTTTTTCAGGGATAACTTCTATATATTTTTCTGTTCTGTTGATGATTTTTAAGCCTTTTGATTTGAATTTTAAATTTTCTTCTGAATGTTTTAATTCTATATCAGCTTTATCGAATATTTTATAATAAATTTTTGTTTTTTCATTTTCTTTTATTTCTGTATATTGGGAGTAAAAATAAATTTTTGATATTTTACTTGGAACAATCTCTATAAAAAAATGATTACTCTCAATATTATTTAGTTTTATATAAATTTCATTTTTCCCATGTGTAAAATAATTTTCTGTATTTTTTATGATTATATTTTTCTCTTGAAGTTTTTTATCATTATCTAATATTTTCTTATTATTTGCGTATATATCTAAAGGTAGATAATTGAAATCATTTTCAATACCATTTATTTTAAATTGTTTTATAGGTATAATCAATGTTGTTGCTGACTTAAATGATGAAGTTTTAGGTTCAATGAAAATTTGTGTTTGAGTTGTTATCTTTTTTATTTTTATTTCATCTGAAAGGTTTTGTTTCAATTCTTGATTTATTTCATAGTTATCTATTTTTACTGGTATTAACTTTATTATTGTTGCATTATTTGAACTTGGTATATTTGGTATATATAGAATATTTTCATTATATTTTATTCCATTTTCAAATTTTATTTTCTGAGGTATATATTCATTGTTTTGTTTAGTTCTGAATTTTATATTTAAATCTTTAATTTTATTATCTTCGACTAAAAAAGGATCTTTGCTTTCAATATTTATTTTAGAAAATTCAGGTTGTACTATTACTTGTATATCTTTTTCATCTAATATTTGTTTTTCGATTTCATTCGATATTTGATCTTTTTTTTCATTTTGTATTTTATTTTCTTTGTATATCTTTACTTTAATAATATAATTACCAAATTTGGAAAAATATAAACCTTTTATAGTTAGGTTTGAAGTGTTTGTTTTTTCGTTTTTTATTTTTTCTGATTTATTACCATTATTTTTATAAATTGTGAATTCACATTTTATGTTAAGTGATTTCTGAAATGCTTCTAAATCTTCTATTTTTTCATTATCTATTTCAATATCATAATTAAAATTCACATCTTCAGATTCATTTATAATAAATTTGTTTTTATTAAATTCTATTTTTACATTATCTATTTTCTTTATTATATAAAATGTGATACTTATAGTTTTTCTTGAAGTCAGTGTAAAAAATTTATTATCCATTTCTATTTTTTTTAATTTTAATTTTGTTGTTTCTTTTATTACTTCATCGAATATTACGTAAGAATTTGAATATTTTGCCTTATACTCTTTAGACGTTTTAGTGTCTTCAAAATAGAAAACTATATCATGATTTGCTCCATCATATTTTTTCATATTACTTTGTATTTGTACGTGGTCACAATAAAATTTTGTTGTTTCTTTATCTGAATATAAACTTTTCAAATTTGAAAAATTTATATTTTCAATATATTCTTTTTTGTCCAAAAGACCTATTTCTGCCATAGCACTAATACTTATATTAAATCCTGAATTTTTTTTATATAAAATTGTTGGTATAATATTCAATCTAAAAAAGTCTTTCTCAAAAAGATTAATGTGAAATTCTTTTCCAATTCCACCAAACAAATCACGTGATTTTAATATATCGTCTGCCCCGATATTTATAAACCAAGGACCCCAAGGAATTAAATCATAATTTTTAAGTTTTATATTTAGGGAAAAGTCTTTGGTATCTTTTAATTTAGCTTCGCCAATAATATAATTATTTGATATAGGACTAAATCCTATACTCATTCCGAAATAGTTGTTGAAATCATCAAATGAAATATTTTTATAATTAGTTTCAAAATTAGCAGATGTATTAATTTTTGCTATAAAATTTGCTTGTGTTAATATAGAAAGGGTTATGAGCATTATTATAAATATTATATTTTTCATTATATCTCTCCTTATTAAAAATCTTTAGTATTTTAAAAAAATCTATAATATATTATTTGTCTAAGTTCTTTTTGTTTTAATATAGTTATTTTGATTAAAATCAGCATATAGTGTTTTTATTTTACTTTTGTAATGTTTTAATTGTCATTGACATTGCCAGTATGCTGCGGATTTGCATGGAACATTGGCTATGGTGTGTCTGCTAAACCACCGTTATTTTCGTTTGTTGCATATAAGTAGTAATCCCTACTGCCAACATATATAGTCCCGTCACTTCCTATCACTGGTGAGGAAGATACATCCCACTCTGTCTTGTACTTCAATTTTAATGTTCCATCTCCGTTTATTGCATATACATAGTTATCCCAACTGCCAATATATATAGTCCTGTCACTCCCTATCGCTGGGGAAGAGAATACGTCTCCTCCTGTTTTGTACTTCCATTTTAATAATGATGTTGTAAATTCCCATATTTCTCCTTCTGCTATTCCACCATACCCATCTTTTGCTATTATTTTCCAATAATATGTTATTCCTAATTCTAATTTCCTTATTTTATATGTTGTTTCTTTATAATCTTTTTCTATTAATTTTAAATTGTTTTTGTCATTCCCAAAATATATGTCATATATTATTTTATGTCCATCAATATCTTCTGATTTCCATTTTAATATTGGAGTTAAACTTACATTCTTTGCTCCATTATATGGTTCTATTATTTTTGGTTTTGTAGGTGGGGTGTTTTCTTTGGTTTTGAATTCCCAAACATCTCCTTCTATTATTCCACCATACCCATCTTTTGCTATTATTTTCCAATAATATGCTGTTATCGGCGTTAACCCTTCTATTTTATATGTTGATTCTTCATAATCTTTTTCTATTAATTTTAAACTGTTTTTGTCTGCTCCAATGTATATGTCATATGTTATTTTATGTCCATCAATATCAATAGACTTCCATTTTAATGTTGGATTTAAACTTACATTAGTTCCTCCATTTTCTGGTTCAATTATTTCTGGTGTTGTTGGTGGAGTATTTTCTCTGGTTGTAAATTCCCATATTTCTCCTTCTCTCTTTGCTCCTTTACTGTCTATACTATCTATTTTCCAATAATATGTTGTGGTTGGTTCTAATCCAAGTACTTGACATTCATTTTTTGTTATTTGATCTTCAATTAAACTCATATTATCTTTGCATTTTCCTACGTGTACATCATAATTCAAATTGCTCCCATCTTCTTCATCATATCCTTGCCATTTTAATGTGATTTTTAACGGTATTCCTTCGCTATAATTTATGGGATAAACTTCTAATGCTTTTGAAGGTGCGTTGTTATTTGTTACACATCCTGAGAGTATTAGCGTTATTAAAATTAGTATCATTATTATTTTTTTCATTTTCCCCCATCTCTTATTTTATATGTTGAGTTTTTTACTACAATATCAAAAATCTTCATTATTTAATTTTAATTGCTCTATATCTATTAGAATTCCATCGAAATGTTTTTCTCCTTGAATATTATTAAAATCATCAATTTTAAAATGTTTAATTTCTTTGGAAGTTGAGTTTTTAAATATTATTTCAAGATAATAATCCACTTTTTCGTATAAATTATTTAATTTTATATATAAAATATTTTTTCCACCTTTAATTATTTCTGAATGTACTTCGCAATTTTGAATATATTCAATTAAATATTTATAATCTTTTATAGAATATATGGCTCTAACATTTACACTTTTTATACCTTGTGTATATGGTAATTTTAATAATACATTATTTTTAGTTTTAAACTGTGGTATTCTGATATTTTGTGGATACATTATAGGTATTTGTGTTTTATTTTCAATGTTAGAAATGAGATTTAATATTAAAGGATATCTTTCATTATAATAAGATTTTAATAGTAAAAGTCCTTTTAAATTGAAAGGTGTTTGAATTTTTTGATAGTAGTAGTCTTTTATAATATTTATTTCTTTTTTTCCGTTTGGATTAAATATTAATGAATTTGTTTTTGAATCGAATGATAATTCTTCTGATTTTATTTCTAATCTATATTTTTCTTTTGAAATAATATGATAAGTTTGATACATTTGAGCAACTTTAAAATAGGAATGTTCTATATCTTTTTCATATTTTGACAAAGATAAATCTGAGGTAGTAAAAAAATGTTTATTTAAAATTTTATTTCCTTCGAATGTTTTTGAATTTATATATATTTTTACGAAATTTAACGGTTGATTACCATTTATTGTTTCTTCAAATAATTTTAAAATTTTTAGTTTTTTAAAGCCAGGTATTTCAAATTCAAGTAAGTGATATCCTCGAGGAACAAAAAATTCTGCTATTTTACTGGTATTTCCATAATATACTTCATGACCATCTAAATATATTTTCATCATTCTATCTTTATCTTTTATGTCGAACTTAGTTGAGACATTTACAAAGAATTGAGGGATTTTAATTTTAAAATATTCACGGTTGTTCTTTTCTGATACTTCTTTATTGATCCCAATTTTAGATAATTTATATCCATCTTCTATTGGAAATACCATATAGAAATTATATGTACCTTCTGGTAGCTCTATATTGCCATTTTCATCAAAATAAACTTCGGTTATAGGATAATAATTTCCTTTAAATGTTTTACCTTCAACATAAATTTTTTCTAATTTCATGTTTGATTTTGTTTTATCATTTTCTATCATTATTTTTGTTTTTATTAATTTTTCTTCAATTAGTTTATCAAATGTTTTTTTGGTTAAAATTTTTGCGGGCTTTATACTTTCTTCATATATAATATGATTGTTTCTTATCAATTTGATTTTTACAATATTTCCCCATTCGAATAATGGTATTTTTACATCTGCATTTGATTCATTGGCAAATGTTTTTATATAATAGTCATTAATAAATAATTTAACTCCAAACAAATCTTCACTTAAATTCCCAAACATATCTTCAATTTCAAAATTCATTTTATAATCAACAATGTCTTCACAGAATTCAATTTTTTCTTCAATATTATCACCATTATTTAGGCTTATATAGTAATTAGAAAAATCTCCCTTTAACGGTTTAATTAGCAAATAGCCTTCATTAAAAGGTATTTTTCCATTATATATATATTTAAAGTTTTTATATGTGGAGATTCCAATAAATAAATTTTCTTTAAATATAGCAAATGGTACTCTTGATTCAAGGTATATTGATTTGCTCTTTTTGGTGTTTGGTATTCTAACATCAAATATTTTATATATATCATTATTTAATATTCTATTTCCAGCAATTTTAAAAGATGAAATCTGATAATTATTCATAAATAATTTTAATTCATACTCTGAAGAGTCATCAATCCTGATGTTAGAACTATAATTATTCTTTATGACTGTTTTTATACTACTATTATATATGTTTTTAAAATCTATATTTTTAGAAGTATAATTATTAATGTTTAATGTTATATTTTCATCTTTTAATTTTATTTCTTCACCACTAAATTGTTGGAAACCACTATAAGATATATATATTGAATTATCATATATTGGGGGTGTTTCTATTTCATATTCACCTTTTTGATTGGTATAAAAGGTATATGTATAGGTTTTATTGTTTACTTCCATATAAACCTCTATTTTTACAAATCTCATATTTTCTAAGGTTTGATTAATTAAAGAATAACCTTTTGATATGAATTTTAATTTCATTTTCTCCCCATATTTTCTTATTTGTGGATATTTAATTTCTACTTTTTTCAATATAGTTTGTATCGGCTTTATTCTTAAATAATTATATGTTGTGTTTTCCCCCCATATTTTTTTCTCATTTGATAATGTATAAGCAGATATTAACAAAATATAGTTATTTCCTATAAATTTATCATGATCAAGTATATTAATAATTATTTCTCCTTGTCCTTTATTATTTAATCTTATTTCTTTCTTATAAGTCAATATATCATCAATTTCTGCGTCTGGGTCGTCTTCGATAAATATTTTAGCATTTACATTACATGTGTTTAAAGGCTTTCCGTTTAAATCATAAACCATTATATTTACTTTTAATGTTTCATCTGTGCCACTATAGTTAATAGTCTTATTTTTTATAGTATAGTTATAATAAAATGTATTTTCTGAAGTTTTTACTTTAGTTTTTCCTGGAATCTTTTCATTACTGCCTTCGCCTATAGAATATTCTGAAGTTTTTACTGTGTTAAATTTTATCTTAAATGGATTTTTTACAATTTGGATATATGGTATATTTTTTATGTATAAAGATATATATTCATTATTCTGTAGATTTGGAATTTGAACATCTATTTTGTATGTATCACTTTCTAAAGAATCGGTGAAGATAAAAAATCTTGCAATTCCATCTTTATCTGTTTTTGTATTATATTTATAAACAATATCTCCTTTTCTATTTTTTATATAAAAAGTAATATCTTCATTAACTATTTTTTTCCCGTTTGAATCAACAACTTCAAATTCAAAAGGATTATTATATAAATCAGAAAGAGAAATTTTGAAATTTTTATTTTCAAAATAATTTATATTAATTGGTTTGAAGGAAATTTTATTCTTTACTTTATAAAATTTTGTTAATGAACTATCATCGACTTTTATATTTAATGAAAAAGTACCCAACTCTGAAGTTGGTAGATCCAATTCTATTTTCTGATTTTTATTATTTAATTGAAATTTTTTATATAATTTACCATTTATGTTAACGTAAAGAATGGATTCTTTAAAAGGATCAAAATATTTATATTCTGTTATTACTTTTATTTTTTTGCTTACATTTTGCTCGGTTTTATATGAAAAGTTTTCTATTTTAATTGTAGGTTTGTTGTCATATACAATAAATCCTATCTTTTTATATTTCAAATCGAAATCTGAATTTAAACTATACAATTTTATATCATATAATCCATATTCTGATGGATACCAGGTTATATTTGCAGTTTCACCAGATAATATTTTTTCGAACAAAACTTTTGAATTATGTATAATTTGCATCTTATATTTTATATTTTTATTATTTTTACTTTCATTTTTTATATTTATATCTACTGCCGCGCTTTTTTTAAATCGATATATACTATTTTTTGATAAAACGTTATTGAGTTCTATTTTAATTGGGATTAGCTTTTTATTAAAGTAAGATAATTGTACATTATAATTTGAAAGTGTTGTATTTTCAAATGTAGAACCTATTGAAAAGCCAATTCTAAATAAATTTGCTCTTACACCAAGATTGAAATAAGGTATTGAACTTGCTTCAAAATCATAAGGAATTGTAAGAAAAAATTCTGTTCCATATAATTTGGTATATAATAAAAAGTCCAAGCTTTTCTTGTTTGTTGTATAAATAGGTGTATTTATTCCAAATCCGAAGCTTTTATAATCTAAAAAAATTATTGTATTGAATACCGAATTTTTAAATGCTTCCATTTGAAAATAAGGAACAATTGAAAGATTTCCCAAAGTAAGTTTATATCCAGCATCTATTTTATAGTTAAAAAGGTTAACATTAAAATCATTAAAATTCACTCCTGGATAAGCAGATATAAATATATTTTTTATAGCTAATTCAGCACCAAGACCATAATCTTGGTTGTATTGAAAAGAAATGTTTAAATCTTTGTTTAATGTTGTCATGAACAATGATTCAAATTCAGAAAACATTAAAGTACTTATTAAAAGTAGAAATACCATTACAATAACCTTTTTTTTCATATTTTCTCACCTCTAAATATTTTTATTTTTGCCTTTTTTAAATCGTTTTTAGAAAAATGCAATGTGTTTGAAAAAAGAAATGAACTGTGAGATATAATGAGTAATATATTATTATTGTTAGTTTCCCTAAAATTATATATTTCTCTAAATAATATTATAATATTATTATAATCCAAAGAAGCGGTAGGTTCATCAAGAATCAGTAATTTTGGTTTTTTTAGAATGCTTTTAAATATAAGGAATCGTTTTTTTTCACCGTAACTTAATTCATAAATTCTTTTCTTTAAAATATCTTCAAAATTTTTCCCCTTATATAATTCTTTGAATTCTTTATAAAAATCTGTATAGTTTATATTAAAATTTTCTTTTAGATCTTCAAGGTATTCATAAACTTTTCTATATGGATTTAATGCTTTTTCAGGATTTTGAAAAACATACTCAAGGTATTTTAAAAGAAATATATAATCTTTATTTTTTATACTTTTTAAATTTAACCTTTTGTTATCTATAATATATGCAATATCTCCATCCACATTTTTATTGTGGTAATTTATTAGTATGCGAGCTAATGTGCTTTTTCCTGTACCGTTATTTCCGTAAATAATTCCTAAGTTTCCTAAATTTAATATTTCATTTATATTATAATTTATTTTCTTTTGAGAAAATTCTATTTTTTTGAGATTTAATTTTATAAATTCTTCTTTATTTGAAATTGTTTTATAAATCTTATTCATAATATCATTCATTTTATTTTTAAATTCATTTATATCATTTTTTATTTTTGCCATATTTTCTTGCATATCTTCAAAAATGTAAATAAATTTATCATCGTTTCTTTCGAATTTTAAAATTTTATTGAAACTAATATTGTTTTGGTGGTCTATAAGCATTTCTACTTGATGTGTTATCCAGAAAAGTATAGATGTGTCGTTTTCTTTTATAATATCAAAACTTTTCTTTATATATGATAGAACATTAATTTTGTTTAATGATGCTGTAGGTTCATCGCAAAATAATATTCCAGGATTGTGACTAAAATTGGTTAATGCAATTTCAAAATTCCACATTTGTAAATGACCCTCATTTTTTTCATAAACATAATTTTTACAGTTTTCATTGTAATCTGGCAAATTATAATTCTTGATTTGTTTATATGCGCCAAAATCCTTTATTTGTTTATTTAAACTAAAATATTTATTAAAAGATTTTTGAGGATTTTGAGAGATATATTCTAATAGTCCAGATTTATATAATAATTTTCTATCCTTTTGATTAAAGATGTTATAGGTACCCTGATCAGTTATATATAAGATTTCTCCAGTATATTTAAAATTTCTACTCAAAAAACCACTTATTGCATTCATAAATACAGTTTTACCAATTCCTGATTCGCCAATTAGCAAAACTTTATCTCCTTTATTAAATTTTATATTATCAATTTCAATTATTTTTTTTGATGTTATATTGGAATATATTTTTAGATTTTTAACTACTATTGAAAAAATGCGAGATGGAATTTTATTACTTTTCATATAAGATTTACCATTAAAAACTTCTAAAAGATATTCATCATATTTTCCTTTAAGATTTATTTCAGAAATTTGGGATATAAAATTAAACATATAAATTAAAGATATTAAAAACAGAAAAGCATATGTCCCTGCAATTAATGTGTATATAATATAATTGTTTGATAAGTATTTGTACATTAAAAATATGTCGTATAATTTATAGAATAGACTTCCAAAAGTTGGTATAAATATATTAGTTAGTCCAGCAAATCCAAGTATAGATTCAAAAATAACAGATGTTGCTATACTCCATCCAATAGCTGTAATATATATTGGTAAGATGTAAGGGAAATAGTCTTTTTTTAAAATTTGCATATAACTATTTCCATTTAATAGCGAAAGAAATGTAAAATCTTCTTTATTTAATTCATCTAATCTGTTTCTTAATAAAAGTGAAATTCTCGGAGATACTATTATTCCTATAGCTATGCTTAAACTAATTATATTTCCGCTATAAAAATTATATATAAATAATACTATAATAAGCCCAGGTATAAGTAATATTGCGTTTATAATTTTTTTTGAAATATAACTATTTTTTATTGTTCCTAATATGCCTCCTAATATCATTGAAATTAATCCGCTTATAAGTATTAATATGTTTTCATTTTTAGAAACGGTAGATAAATCATATAAAGATCCTTTTATTATGTCAAACAAAGAAAATTCTTCACTCCTACTATTTCTTGAAATTCTGGCGGAATGTTGTGTGTTTTGACTTAATTCGTTTTCAATTATTTTTATATTTCTGAATTCATCACCATCTACATAAAATGATCCATAAATTGAAATTATTATATGAAATAATAAAAATAAGATAGAAAATATATATTTCTTTTTCATATTTCAATCCCTTCTTTTTTATAACGTTTTTCTATTATTATATACATTATTTCTATAAATATTGTTGATATTAAAAATATAAATGTTCCTATTCTCATCAAATTAGAACTTCCAGAAATTTCGAAAAAAGTATAGAACAAATAAGCTATTCCAGGAATTTGAGCTTTGATTTCAAGAATGGCACTATACGTGATAAATAAAGGGACTTCATAAATAAAATTACTTAAAGAATCAAGACTTATACTAATGAGTATATATAAATATTTCCTCAATTTTTTTATGTTTCTAATCTCTGTAATTCTGTTAAATATACTCTCTTCATACAAAAAGTAAGATTTTCTTATATAATGATTAGATATTCCCAAAATTCTTATAGTAATAATAACCCATATCAAAACAATGTTTATAATTATCCCCTTAAAATTAGAAGAAATATTAAGGGTATATCTTCCATTAGTTATTATCAACAAAAAAAGAAATAAAACGGATTCTGGAAAGAGGGATAAAAAACTAAAATCTATTTTTTTTAATATAATGGCTAATACTCCACCAAAGAAAACACCAAAAATAATAGGAACAATAATTAATGAAAGTGTAATTAATAAACTTTTAATAATTTCTAAATTACTTATTTGATAATTTTGATTAAAAAAATTTTTAATCATTAAAATAAACTGTGAAAAAAAGCCATTTATCCTTCCTGTTTTGGAAAGATGGATTATTAACATAGTTAAGAACCATAATAAAAAGATAGATAATATTTTTAATATTTTTTTAATTTTCATTTATAACCCTCCACTCATCAATGTTCATAAAAGGACGTGAAGGTACAATAAAGTCAAAATCATATATTTTACTTATTACAAGACTTTTTTGTAATGTAAATAACCAAATATATGGAATCTCTTCATGTAAAATTTTATGGATATTTTTATATTTTGTCGTTATTACAATTGGATCCAACTCAAAGGATGATGGACCTTCAACTTCTTTTATCAAATTATACAATTTTTCATTTTGCTCTTTTGAATTATATTTTCCAAAATTTAGATATCCATCAGGTAAAAGTAAAGGGCTTATACTTGTTAAAGTTTTTGCAGAAGAATACTCAACTATAGCCATATCATATTCTCCATTTTTTAATTTATTAAGATATTCGCTCCAAGAATATTTTTTTACATCAAGAATAATATTTATTTTTTTTAAGTTTTGCTGTATAGAAAAAACTACGTTATCCAATTCTTTATTTCCTTGTGGTTGGATAAAAATAAATTTTTTCTTGAATTTTACGTCTTTTAAATATTCTATAGCTTTTTTTTGATCGTATTCATATGGAATTATCTGGTTATCATATCCAAAAAATGTTGGATTGAATGGGCCACTAATAACCTTTCCGCCGCCTAAATATACGGAATCTAAAATACCTTCTCTATTTATTCCATATATTAAAGCACGGCGAAAATTTTTATTTTTAAATTCAATATTTTTATTGTAATTCAACGATATATAATAAAATTTATTTTCAAAAGATGGATAGATATTAAACCTTTTATCTCCTTTAAAATTTCTATATGCTTTTTCTGGAGGCACATCTGTAATTAATTCATATAGTCCAGAAATCACACCTTTTTCTATATTTTCATAACTAGGAGAAATACTAATTTTTACTCCATCAATTTCTGGAGGATCAGGATAATTAACATTTCTTTTAAAATAAATAGAGTCTCTTTTGAATGTTTTTTCTAATATATATGGACCGTTAAAATTCAAATCTCCCTTTTCAACTTTTTTAAAGTAATTTTTTGGAGATAAATATGTTCTATAGGAAACTATAGGGAAATCTAGTACAGAAAGTTTATATTTTGTATAAACTTTATAATCGACACTTAAACTCTTTTTAGACATTGTTTTAATTTTTGAAATAATACTTGTAATATATTTATAGGATGTGTTTATATAATCTGAATTTATAAGATTAAATGTAAATTCTATATCTTTTGAAGTTAATTCTCTACGATGATTATCAGACCATTTTATATTATTTTTTAATGTTACAGTTGTACGATATGGTGATGTATTATATTCATTTGCAAAAACTTTTTTTACTGGAGTTGTGATATCTCCAGCTGTTTCAACATTAAATATTCGAAACATTGGGGCATATATGAGGTCTAAAATTCTTAATGTTAAAATATCATCACTCAAATATGGTGCGAAATACTGAGGTCTACTTACTTCTGCATATTTCAATATTTTCCCATTAATGTTTAAATTAAATAATATTAGAATTACAATTAATAATATAAACTTATTTTTTTTCATTAAATCAACTCCTATATTTTTGATTAGAATATATTTATTTCCGCCATTATTTCTTGATTACTTTTTATAAACTGTTGTAAATTATTTATATTAAAGAGTTTAAGATTTATATTCTTATTATTTAATTCATCAAAATTTTTTATTCCAAAAATAATAAATTCATTACTTTTTTTCAGCATCTTATGAGCTAAAATAAGTATTTTCATCTTTGAATTTGAATTTTGAATATTTGTTAACATTTCTTTTTTTTCTGACAATCCTTTTAGATAAAATCTTTCATCTATTCCTATTCTTTTTAATAAGATATGTGCATATTCGCTTAAAATTACAGAAAATAATATTTTATTCCCAAAATCTGTTTTTTGTAAATCTGTTATGTCAAAATCTAAAGTCCAAGTTTTTCGTTTAAAATCATATGTAATTGTTTGTGTAAGTATATCCATAGCTTCTTCATAGTCTTTAGATTTGTATAATGAATAGGCATAATTAAATCCTTCAACATCTATTAAATATACTTTTTCTTTATTTAAATCAACTTTAGATTCTTCAAAAGCTTTTTTCAATTCTGATTTTACACTTGAATTTCCAAGAATATAAGCAAGATAATTTTTTTCGGAGTTTTTTATTGATTTTGAAATATTCATTTTTTCAATTTTTTGATTTATAATATCAAGATTTGATTTTTTATTTTCATATATTAATTCATATCTTAAACGAAAATACTCGTAATATATTTTTTGATCTAATTTTTTTAATAGTTCAAAACTTTTTTCAAAATCATATATTTTATAATAGCTAAAGGCTTTAGCTAACAAAGTTTCATTATCTGTATTTTTTGATTTTATTATTTTCAAGTAATTATGATCAAAAAAATCATTCCAAACATCTTTTTCTGAATTATAATTTGTATCATACAGTATCTCAAGAGGATTCGGAAAGACTATTATTATCAATAATATAAAAAATATGATTAAATTTATTTTCCTCATTTAATCGTCCCCTTTAGTATATCTTCTTGGCCTGTAAATCCTTCAAAAATACATTTTATTTTTCCATCTTTATTCTCATAAAATTTAAAATATGATTTAGAAACGGTTTCTGTTCCCTCAAATTTTATAGGCATTATTTTTTGTGTTTCTATATTGTATATACTCAATCCATGAGTTGAATCTAACGATATTAATATATTTTTTCCGAACCATAAAGGACTTCCAACATCTCCGATAACTCCATTATCTATAAGTATTGTTTTTTCACCATCAAGAGAAACGACTGAAAATGCATAATCAAATTTATTTAATTCATAAAGATATCCTATTTTAGTGCCTTCGTTATTCCAAGTAATATATTTTTTATATTTATCATTATCTTCTGTTAATTTTACAATTTTTTGATTATTTGCGTTATATATATATAAATCATTACCATAAATAAAGGCTAATTTTTTTGAATCTTTTGACCATTTAATGTCTGTAACGATATTATCATTATCTTTTGATTTAATATTTTTTATATTTACTATTTCATTATTCTGAAAATCTAATGTTCCAAGCATTAGATTACCATCAGATGACCAAGCTATATATTTGCCATTTGGAGATAAATCAAACATTGTATCCTGAGTTGGCATTGTATAAATAGGAATATTTTTGTTATCTGATACAGAATAATAATACAAATCATAATTGTTATTATCTTTTATTATTGAATAAAATAATTTATCATTGTCATAATACCATTTATGCATATATATTGAGTGCTGTTCTTCTTTTTTACTTCTACTTCTTTTCTTTCTATTACTTTCACCAACAGACAATATTTCTTTTGAGTTTGTATCAAAAACTTTTAATTTTATATATTCGTTAGTTAATTCAAGATAAGATACATAACGTCCATTTTCAGAAATTTCTGGTTCAATATTTTTCATTTTGCCCTCTGCAGGTATAAGAACATCTTCTATAACAATAGTAGACATATTATCAATTATAATATTTTCTGATTTAAAATTAAGTTCATATGATAATTTACTTTTGAATTTGTTTTCAAAAATTTTAATATCTATTTTTTTATTTCCAACATTACCAAGGAAAATAGAGTTTATATACAGCTTTCCTTTTTCAATTTGATAGCTTGAAATATTTGCACTCTTATCAATTTCATTTAGTGAATTTTTTATATTTAATTCGTTTATTTCAAATTCAGCTGGATTGCCATTTCCATCTTCAATTGATAAAATAATATTTTTTACATATTTAAATGTTTTTTCCGGTTTACTTACTAACTTAATCTCTCTTGGAATCGCAACAAAGTTAACTTCAATTTCACCTATTTTATTATTTCCATAAAATGAAATTTTTTGAATTATTGGAGAAGATATTGCTGAGATTATCATTTTATTATTTTTAATAACTATATTATTTTCAATATTTGTTTTTATATAAAAGTCATAATTCATTTTATTGGCATAATTATCATATAATTTAAATTTGTTATTATCATATTCCAATTGAATTTCGTTTCCAAATTTGTCATAAACATGATAGATAATTTCTACTTTATCCTTTTCATCTTTATATGCTGTTCTTAAATATACTTTATTTTTGTTAAATGATATACTATTGGGTTCTGATGGTATAACATAAAATGTATATGTATCTGAGTTATATTCGTTATATTTACAATAAAATTCGTATGTTTCTGCTTTTGTTATATTTTCAAAATTTATTTTATATTGAGAATCGCTAATTCTTTTCTTTTTAATATTTGTTATGTTCCCTCCAAATTTCAAGTTCTCTTCATTTTGTCCTGTTAATACGCTATTACCATACTTGTCTTTCAAGTTTATAGTTAAAGTAGCTGATTTTTCTTCATCTGCTTTATAATATTTTTGAACTTCTATATTAAAATCAGCTTTTGCTACTTTATCAGGTAAAAAAGAAAGATTTATTTCTTTATTAAATATATCTTCATTAAGTTTAAATATAAGTAAAAATGTATAATTTCCAGATTTAGTTTGAGAAATATCAAAATATGTTTTATTTAGATTATCTATTTCTGGAGAGACTAAGATATTGTCTAAAGTTTCGTTATTTTTTAATGTAATTTTTAACTCGTTTCTCCCACTGTCGTTTATTTCATTTCCGTTATTACCAATAATTTTTATTTTTCCATTATCAATTGTTAACTTGTTACCATAAACATCTTCTATATTAATAGAATTTAGATTTAATTGAATTTGATTAGAAACTATATATTCACTTTTTTCAAAATTTATATTTACATCTTTTATTTTTGAAAGTTTCTTGATGAAAATTGTTATATATAAATCTTTATCAATATCATAATTATCAATTTTTGTTACTTTAAAACTGTATTCACCTATTGATGTTAATTCTTTGTTTAATATTAATTTTCCATTTTCAAATATAATCCCGTTATCAAATTCAACTCTTAATGGTGAAAAAGTATTATATTTGTCTTTAACTCTCAAGATGACATTTGAAATTTCCTTTACACCTAATTTAATGTCATCATTTATTTCATAAGATAATTTTTCAAATGACGGTTTTATTAATATACTAAACTTTCTTTTTTCATTATGAACAGTAAGATTAAAAGTATAAGTTCCAGGAACAGTCAAATTTTTTAGAACAATTTTATTATTTTCAATAACATAAGAAATCTTTTCAGGATTATTTAATGTTTTGAACATAGGCTGAAAGTCAACAAGATCTAATTTTGATTCAATATTATCGAAATACTCATATACTTCATCATTGGTAAAAATGTTTCCAACATAATCTTTGACTTGAGAATTAAATGTAATTTCAAATTCATCATCTTGTGTTTTTACATATTTTTTGTTAATTGTTATATCAATATTTGCAATTTCTGCTGGAAATTTAATACTTAGTATAACATTATTCTTTACTTTATAATTTTTACCTGAATAAGATATCTTTTCTAATTTTAAATTGTAATTCCCTTTATTCATTACATTTTGAAATTGTATTTTATTATTCTCATATGTACATTTATAAATTTTATCGTTATCTATATCCTTAAAAACTAATTCTGCAGAATTAAATTTTTTATCATCTTCTAGAATTTTTATGCTATTTACTTTTAGATAATAGTCAGATGATGATGTTCTTCTTAGATATTCATCTTTTAATTCAATTTGAACTTTTTTAGAATATTGGGTTTTACCAAGTTCAAATTCCAATCCACCACTTATTAGGAGATCTAAATTATTCCCACTGGAAGAAATCATATATTTTGCTTTTCCCATTAGAAAAATATTTAAATTATTAATTATATATTTATTTAATCCAGCAGAAAAAATACCATACAAATTATCAACATTAAAATTAGTAATATTTAGATTAGAAACTCCTCCTGACAATCTGAAAGTAATATAATCTATATATGGTATTTTAACCCTATATTCTAATCCAATATATTCTGAATGATTTAATAGTTGAGGATAATACTCAATTTGTGCACCACTATATATAAATAAGTTATTCCAAAATTTTAATCCTAATTCTGCTTTTAATAAGCTATTTAAATTTTCCGTAAAACTTTTTTCATTTAAAAAACTATATTCAGTGTCAGATTTAATCGAAAAGAAACCTTTTGAAAATATCAAAGAATGCATAATAATCAATATAACAAATAATAATAAAACTTTTTTCATTTATCTATCCCTCCATAATTTAATTTACAGACCAATCAGTAATTAACAAATTTTTAGGATTTGAAAAATCTATATCAGTAATAATTGGATTAGTTAAATTTTCAAGATTTATCTTTTTTATACTGTAATTTGTTGGTGTATTGATAGGGATATATAGACAATTTCCATTTTTTTCAATATACTTTATTGGATCTGATAGTTCAATTTCGTTTTCTTCTTCGAAAGTATCAAGATTTATTATTTTTATTCCTTTCAACAAAAATACTACATATGCATTATTGTTTTCTATTACAAAATCTTTTCCAAAAGCCAATGTTCCAATATTGTATATTTTTGAAGATTCATCTGTTAAATTATATTCTATAAACTCTTGATTTGCTGTGAAATATAAACTATCACCATAAAGTTGCATATTATGAGTTATTTTGCTTATTTCAGTTTCTTCTATAAAACTATCATTTTTTATTTCTCCAAGTATTATGTTTTCTTTTGTTGCTATTATTATACTTCCGCTATTCGTAATTTCTATATCATTTATATAGAATTCTGTATATTTTGATATTATAGTTGATTCTTGAGTGCTGTATATATATATACCATTCTCGGTTCCAAGATATAAGTTATTATTATAGACTTCAAGATCATTTAACTCTTTTCCTATTTTTACCGTTTTTATATCTGGATCTAACGGATTAGTTATATCTATTATTTTTATATCTCCAGTTTTAAGTGGAATATATATTGTTTCATTATCTTTTATTATTTTTTCTACATCATTAATTGAATCTGTTAAATCGGTTGAATATATTGTTATTGGTGTGGCATTATCAAGAATATCCGCTATTTCAAATTTTGTTGAGATAATATTCATTAATTGTGTTTCATTAACTACTGTGAATGTTGAATAATTTGTGGTTGTACTCGCATCTTTATCATCATTAGCAGTTATTTTCCAATAATATGTTTTTCCGTATTCAAGAATACCTGTTTCAAATTCTTGTTCGTTATGATTTTTCTCGTTTATTATGTCAAAATCATCATCTTTTAAATAGATATCAAAATGCATTGGATCATTATCAATATCTGTGGCTACCCAAGTTAATAATGATTTAATTCTTACATTATTTTCATTTTCTGCGGGTTCTTTTATTTCAATTAACGGCGAATGTGTTGTTAATATAGTTGATTCTGTGCTTTTATTTGTTGTTCCATATTCATCAGTTGTCTCTATCCACCATTTATATTCATTGCCTGGTTTCAAGAAAAAGTTCAAGTTTATTTGAGTTGAATTCAATGTAATAATTGTCCTTTCTCCGCTTTTTGTTTCTTCTAAAAAGAATTTTTTTGTTATTCTATTTTCATCATCATAATCAAAATTAAATTCAAATTTTGGTAATAATCTTATATTTGTTCCAAAAGGTGACAATAATGTAGAAGTTGGTGGAATATCTACTGTGATAAAATCATAATTATATGTTACTGTAGAGTCTCTATAATCTATTGCATCTATTTTTAGTCTATATTGAGTTTTATAATTTAAATATTCAGAATTATATAAATCCATTATTATGCTGGAAGAAATTTTAGTAGTTTCCATCCTTGTTCCAATTTTTGTTAATTCATCAGGTTTCCCAAACCATACATCATATTCAACTCTATCATTATTAAAGTCTATACCATTCCATTCAAAATCTAATTTTCTACTCGTATTAATTTTTGGTATTGTTTTAATCCAAACTTTTGGTTTTATATTATTTACGGTAAGTCCATAATTATCGCTAAATATCGAAAAGTCTGTTGCATCTATTGTTCCATCTGCATTTATGGTTTCATATATATTATCTTCATTTTCATCTATTGCTGAACCTATATCCATTTTTTTATTGTATGTTTCTGAGCTTTCATTACTGCCGTATGCATTTGCAAATTCAATAAAATCATAAATATTTACTATATTGTCATTATTGATATCTCCGGCCATATTCAATATTTTTATTTTAAATTCATTTTTCTTATTATAAATGTTCGCATTTTGATCAAGAAATGTCGCAGAAATGGTTAATGTTTCTGTGGCTGGATCGTTGAATTTAAAAGACAATTGTATTGGTTCATTTAATTCAGTTATATAGCTATATCCAATTTGCTTAATTATTACTTTACCATCCTCTGTTTTTACATCAAAATTATCTTTCTTATCTTTTAATTCATTTTGAAATACGACTCCATTTGCTCCTAAATCTGTTTGTAATTCCATTGAACTTGCAGGATAATCTATTTCTATTTCTATATTTAACAAGTCTTTAACATTCTGAAAGTGTAGAGTCATTAATTGATTTGAATTTGGATAATATGTCGTATATTTTGGATTCACATAATCAACATAATTAACTGATTTTGTTACTATGCCTAAATTTTCATTTTTAAAGTTTAGTGCTGTAATTTTTAAATCTGTTTTGGTTAAATTTTTTAAAAATACTATTTTTTCATTTATGTCAAATGTTTTTCCTATTTTAGATATTGCGACTATATTGTCTTTTTTTATTTTCAATGTCTTAGGATTTTCGATTATTTCTGTATCTTTTGATAATTTTATTTCTATGGTTTTTAATTTATTATTTAATGCTACTATTTCTACACCATCATTTTTTTCAATAATGCTCACTATTTTTTCATTTGTAATCAAATCACTTGTAGTATTCCATTTTTTTGTTTTATCAAATTTCATACAACCTGTTATCAGTATTAATATTATGACCATAATTAACAATGTTATTCTTTTTTGCATTATTATCACCTCACTCTATATTTTCCCATTCACAAGTGTATTCGCAAAATTTGAAATTTGAGAAATTACTATTTATATCCTATAATCACAAAATCATCAAAATATGTAGGAATATCATTATCTCCTGTGCTGTCTGCGCCATCTCCAATTCTAATACCTTTAAGCCCTTTATATGCATTTGGATCTTGATATTCAGATTTCGGAGTTACTGTGTATTCAATAGTTTTATTATCTGGTAAGTAAACTTTTATTATAGAAGAATACCCATCATCGTTTATCCATTGTTCATATATTAATTTTCCGTTTATATAAACCTTTCCATATTTTTCATTAGGGAAAAGTATGGCTTTTACTTTATTCCACGAGTTTATATTATAAACTTTTACTTTTATTTCTTCATTTTTATTAGTTACAAAACGTATATTACCATTATCCCAAATGTTGGCTCCTCCACATCCCCATCCCCATGAAACATCAGGATTAATGAACGAAACCCCACCCCGATGGATTTTGTTTGTATCTGATGCATATATTCTATAATTAAATTCAATTTTTTGATAATTAAATATATCAAAATAATATTCTATATCACATCCCCAATATGGTTTCCCCCATACTTTTAAAAATTTATTTCCAGAATCGTCCATATTTTCATCTTGTACAACCCCATATGAACGCCCACTATATCTTACATGGAATTCTTCAGGAATTTTTCCTAAATCTATATTTTCAAAATCTTCATTGAGGATTATTTCAGAAGTCAAATAATTATCTTCATCAACACGACCAGTATGCTGCGAATTTGCATGGAACATTGGCCATGATGTGTCTGCTAAGCCACCGTTATTATCGTTTATTGCATAGATATGACCATCCTTACTTCCAATATAAACGGTGCCATCGGCTCCTATTGCTGGGGAGAACTCTACGTCACCCCCAGTTTCAAATTTCCATTTTAAAGACCCATCAGGATTTATTGCATATAAATAATGATCATCTGAACCAACATAAACGGTGCCATCGGCTCCAATTGCTGGGGAAGACTCTACATCACCCCCAGTTTCAAATTTCCATTTTAAAGACCCATCAGGGTTTATTGCATATAAATAATGATCATCTGAACCAACATAAATGGTGCCGTCGGCTCCAATTGCTGGGGAAGACTCTACATCACCCCCAGTTTCAAATTTCCATTTTAAAGACTCATCAGGGTTTATTGCATATAAATAATTATCATCTGAACCAACATAAATGGTGCCGTCGGCTCCAATTGCTGGGGAAGACAAACCAAAACTACCATTAGTTTCAAATTTCCATTTTAGAGACCCATCAGGGTTTATTGCATATAAATAATTATCATCTGAACCAACATAAATGGTGCCGTCGGCTCCAATTGCTGGGGAAGAGAATATTTTTCCTTCTGTTTTAAATTTCCATTTCAGAGACCCATCAGGGTTTATTGCATATAAATAATGATCATCTGAACCAACATAAATGGTGCCGTCGGCTCCAATTGCTGGGGAGGATAATACTAACCCGCCGGCTGTCTTGAAATTCCATTTCAGAGAGCCATCAGGATTAATTGCACGTATATACCAACCACTTCCAAAATAAACAGAACCATCTATTCCTATCGCAAGGGAAGATATTCCTAAATAGATTGATTCATATTTTCGCTTCAATGTTCCATCAGCTTTTATTACATATATGTTACCACCTCTATTGCCAACATAAATAGTGCCATCGACTCCAATTGCTGGGGAGGAGGTTACCCAATCATCTGTTTCAAATTTCCATTCTAATGATAATGATATTGTTAATATGTTGTAATTTACATTTACTTCATCTAAATCAAATCCATCCATATTAATTGCCAATAATTTCTCTTCATTAATTTCCATGTTATCTTCAAATACAAAACTTACTATTATTTTGCCGTACACAATCTTTTTTATAGCGTTCATTTTTAATCTTTCCTGTATACTTTGAGGAATTTCAATTCTTGATAGGTCATCATCAGTTAATAATTCATTCTCAACGCTTATTTCAAATTCTATACCTTGTGGTGAATTTAGATTAGCATATATATATATATATTCTTCATCTTTATATGTTTTTATTTCACCTTTATTAATTACAGGATGTGCTGAAATTTCTTCAGATTCCTTTATTATTTCCCCACCTTTATCGTCATATGCTTTTAACTTGAATTTATATGTTTTAAAGAGTTGGGCTTCTAAATTATATTCATTTGTTGTTAATGCCTTGACACTATCAAATTCTTCTCCTTCTTTATATATTATTAAATCATATTTAATTTCATCATTGTCTTCATCAGAAGCATCCCACTTTATTTTTAAGGTATCATCATCTATTTGTTCTATTTCCAAACTGGTAATTGTTGGATTATGTGTAGTGGTAAATGTGTATTCTATCATATTAAATCCACCTACATTATCTGATACAACAATTTCAATTTTATAATCTTCATTAACTGTTATTTTCGGCAACTCATATTTTATTTGAGTGCCGTCAACACTTATTATTCCTTTTTTATTAATTAATTCAGTTGGACCATCGCTGATACCTGTTATAGTACCTTCAATACTAATTTCATCACCATCAATATCTTTTATGGTTATAGTACCTTCATAACTTTCATTTATTGCAACGTTATTTTGAGGAATATTACTTATCATTTCGATCTCTGGATTATGAGTAGTTTCGAATTCTATAGATTTCTTTGTAGTTTCCATCTCATCCGTTGCTTCTATATCAATTCTATATTTGTTTTCAGCTTTTAATTTTTCTGAATCAATTATTATTTCATATGTTTTATTTATTTCGCTACCCTCTTCTGAAATATTCATTATTTCTTCTTCTATATTTTCTGTAATATTTGTTAATTTTACTGTGAAACCAAATACATTACCTTCCGGTATGTAATAATCTACTACCGTTGCTTCAATTGTAATATCTTTATTTACCGCTACATTTGTTGTTGATTCCATTGTACTTATTTCTAATTCTGGTGCTGTATTTTCAGCTAAATCTCCCGCTAATTTAAATGAATATATACCTTCACCAATTCCACCTTTTTCATCTTTTGCGATTATTTTGACATTATATGTTTGTTCTATATCCAAATCTTTAATTTCCAAATCTTTTTGTGTTTGTGTAACAATACGAGTTGATTCTTCAGTTTCTTTATTAAGCCATATCTCATATACCAGGTCATCGCCATCTTTATCAGTAGCGTCCCATTGTAATTTTATGGCTTTTTCTCCTGTTACTATATGGTTTATTTCTGTTATCTCAGGATTATGAGTAGTTTCGAATTCAATAGATTTCTTTGTAGTTTCCATCTCATCTGTTGCTTCTATATCAATTCTATATTTATTTTCGGCTTTTATCTTTTCCGAATCAATTATTATTTCATATGTTTTATTTATTTCGCTACCCTCTTCAGAAATATTCATTATTTCTTCTTCTGTATTTTCTGTAATATTTGTTAATTTTACTGTGAAACCAAATACATTACCTTCCGGTATGTAATAATCTACTACCGTTGCTTCAATTGTAATATCTTTATTTACCGCTACATTTGTTGTTGATTCCATTGTACTTATTTCTAATTCCGGTGCTGTATTTTCAGCTAAATCTCCCGCTAATTTAAATGAATATATACCTTCACCAATTCCACCTTTTTCATCTTTTGCAATTATTTTGACATTATATGTTTGTTCTATATCCAAATCTTTAATTTCTAATTCTTTTTGTGTTTGTGTAGCAATACGAGTTGATTCTTCAGTTTCTTTATTTAGCCATATCTCATATACCAGGTCATCTCCATCTTTATCAGTAGCGTCCCATTGTAATTTTATGGCTTTCTCTCCTGTTACTATATGGTTTATTTCTGTTATCTCTGGATTATGAGTAGTTTCGAATTCTAAAGATTTCTGAGAAGTTTTAATACCATCAGATGCAGTTATATCAATTCTATATTTGTTTTCGGCTTTTAATTTTTCTGAATCAATTATTATTTCATATGTTTTATTTATTTCACTACCCTCTTCAGAAATATTCATTATTTCTTCTTCTGTATTTTCTGTAATATTTGTTAATTTTACTGTGAAACCAAATGTATTACCTAACGGTATGTAATAATCTACAACCGTTGCTTCAATTGTAATATCTTTATTTACCGCTACATTTGTCGTTGATTCCATTGTATCTATTTCTAATTCCGGTGCTTCATTTTCTAATTTAAATGAATATATACCTTCACCAATTCCACCTTTTTCATCTTTTGCGATTATTTTGACATTATATGTTTGTTCTATATCCAAATCTTTAATCTCTAATTCTTTTTGTGTTTGTGTAGCAATACGAGTTGATTCTTCAGTTTCTTTATTAAGCCATATCTCATATTCCAGTTCATCTCCATCTTTATCAGTAGCGTCCCATTGTAATTTTATGGCTTTTTCTCCTGTTACTATATGGTTTATTTCTGTTATCTCAGGAAAATAATTATCTCTGTTTACTATGACATGAATCTCTTTACCATCTATGGTTTCATTTGTTGTTTTATTCTTGTAATATGGAAATACTTTTATTTCATATTTTCCTAATCCTTTATCTTCTATAATATTTTCAAATTCAAATATATCGTTTACTATTTTTGTAGCTTCAGATATTGTTTCGCCTTCATAAATAATTTTTTCTCTATATTCATATTCATATTCATAATTTGATAATCTTTCATCTTTTGGGGTTAATTCAATGCTATATTTTAAATCATTTTCTCTTAATATATATTCATTTTTTGTTGATGTTTCTGTTACTTCGCTTTTTATATTAATTTTTGCTTCAGGTTTTAGTATAATGTATATTCTTCTTATATCACTTATCGCTCTTTTTCCTGCAGCATTTACAGCCACTACTTTCCAATAATAGGTTTTAATAGTTGGTGTATATTTAAACTTATAAGTAAACTCTGCTATTTTCTCAATTTCTGCTATTTTATCCATTTTATCAGGATTTTTTCCAAAATAAACCATATATTTTAATGGTTCTTGAGTATCAACTTTCCAATTTAACTTTACCGTTATTTCGTTTTCACTTCCATCGAGAATTATATATATATCTTTTCCAGGATCGGGTTTTGGTACTTCTCGTGTCAATATACAACCAGAGAAAAATAATAATATAAAGGCAAGTAATAAAATCAAGAAATAAAATTTTTTCATATGCTCACTCCTTTAAGATATATTTTATTTATTTAATTATTTTGTACATAATTTATAAGGTATAGGAAATCCTCATCTGATAAAAATTCTGGTTTGATTCCACATATATAGATTTTACCATTTCCAAATTCGTTTAAATACATTACAGCTTCTCCATTATACATTGCTATAATCTCTTCATTAATAGATGGAAGATAAGTATAAGTTTTTGAATGGATTCTAAATTTTATATTATCCAATTGAAATACTCCACCCTCATATTCTTCAAAAGATCTTATATTTTTTATAAATCCATTTGATAATAGGAATGAATCAGCTGAGTTGTCATAAAAAGATAAAATTTTTCCACCATTATTCAAAAAGTTTATTATTGATTCTTTCTCGTAACTCTCAATAAAATATAAATCTGACCAATTATCATTTGAAATAATTAATAGAGAATACTTATTCAAGTTATCGAAACTATTAATTTCTGATACTTTTATATTTTGAACTAATTTTTTCATTTTATTTAACAAAGAAGATGAAAAATTATTAAAATTAAATAATGCTATTTTTCCATCATTATCTGTTATTTCAAATTTTTTAATTAAATATGGATTATATTCTTTTTCATTACCAGGATCTATCAAAATTTTTAATATTTCATTTTTATAATATGCTTTTATTAAAAAAGTTTTATAAAAATTTTTTGATTTAATAATAAATGTTTTATCTTCATCATCAAAAAAATATTTTAAATTTTCATCAAGAATAATTTTTACATTCTTCAAAATATTTTTATTTTTATCAATAAATCTTATTTTAGCCAATATTTCTATATATATTTTTATTTTAACATTTATATTGTTTTCGCTGGTTACTTTAAAATCTTCATTAGAAAATTTTTCTTCAATACCTTTTCTAATTACCCTTAATTTTATGTTATGTTCACCGGGACTTAAATCATTGAGAAATATAATTTTGGTTATTGGAACTTTTTTCCATGATGAATCATCAAGAGAATATTCCAATATTCCTTTTTTTATCATCCAAATAGGGATATTAGTATCTATTAATATGGCCGCTCCGCCTTTTGCTTCTTTGGAATGAATTGGTAATAAAACTTTTGGATAAACAGTTATTCCGGGAATTTTTCCATCTAATTCATTATATAAATCATTTATTGTCAATTTCGTGTATTCTGGATTTTTTAAATATTCATTTATTGTATCTGATAATGTCTTAGTTAATATATTGTCGCTTGTTTTCTCAGAAATCCCTATAGTTATCCATTGATCAAATGTAGGAATTTCCGCTATATCTTGTTTCCCAAGATAACATGCATCAAAAATATTTATAATATTGGCACCTTGTTTTATAAAAAAATCAAAAAATTTCATTAAAAGATTGAGTGGTAAAAAAGTTTCTTTTATTTTTTTTATAGCATCTTCTGGAACAATATATAAAGTTTTTTTTCCGTTTTTTATATCATAGTCGCCATGTCCAGAATAATAAAAGAATATAATATCATTTTTTCTAATTTTAGATTCTATTTTTTTGGAAAATAAATATATTTCTTTTATAATTTTGTTTCGTGTGTTTTTTTCCCCATCTGAACCATAAATTTTTAATATATTTTCTTCTGGTATGTTTAATTTTTTATAAATAGATGTCATTGTTTTAAGTACATTTTTTGAGTAATTTAAATCTTCAATAGTTGGATCTTCGTATCTGGAATTTATTATTATTATTCCATATTTATTTGAATATGCGATATTTATTAAATATCCTATAAGCAAAATAAGTAAAATAGTTTTTTTGTTCATATAACCACCTCTATTCGCCAATTATATAGGTGTACGTGAATATTTCCCAGTTATTTTTATTTAAAACATAATAATTCTTTAAATCATTTAATGTTATTGAAAATTCTAAGAACTTTATAAAATTTGTACTTAATTTATTTTTTGAATATATAGCTATAATAGCTTCCTCTGATATTTTTCCTGAATTAGTGTAAAATAGAAGATTTTTTTCTATTTTATTTTTTATAAGTAAATTTACCATATTTTTAGAAATCAATTCAATAGTACCATTATCATTTTTATAATTAAGAAGAGTTAGATAATAGTCTTTATATGGATAAATTATTACTTTATATACTGAATTGTTTTTCAAAACATGAATATTATTGTTTTCAATAGTTATATACTTTTTTTCTGTGTAGTTTGAAGAAAATATGTAAGGAATAATTTTAATTTTTATTTGATCTTTTGTATTGATATATATTTTTATATTATTATCTATTTTTTCATACTTTAATATTAAAGTTTCATTAGTTAGTGAATTAACAATTATTGAAGGAATTGTTATTTTATTTTTTTCAATAATAACTTCAATTTCACTTTTGTTTTTGTTATAAAATAAATTAGAATTATTAGAAAGTAACAATTTCATTTTTATTCCAGATAAATCATATGGTGTATTTATTTTGATAGTAAAAGGCTGCGTATTTGAATGAATCTCACATTCAATTGATGAAGGAAGATTTATAGAAGTGTCTATAATTGAAGGGAATTTTTTTATTTCTTGATAATAAAATTCTATATTATATTTTTTTATAGTATTAAGAATATTTAATATATTTTTTAAATTTTTTCTTTTATAATGAAAGTCATATTGTTCTTTAAGTTTATCAAAAGTATCCCACAATTTTTTTAATTTTTCTTTTTTTTCATAATATAAATTTTTGGATAAATATTTTTTTTGATTTTCTAATAAATTTGTTGCGGTTTGTATGTATCTTAAACTATATAATATCTCAAAATCTATAATTATTGTTGGAATTTGAGCCTTTACTCTTACTATATATTTAATGTCATTATTATCTTTTATTTTTTTTATATTTGTTATATTATAACTTACGTTATTTATTGAACGTGTGGTTATAACTTTTATCGTAGATGTAAAATTATCTTTACTATTTACACTTTCATTATTAATTTCTTCTACGAAGTTCCACATTTTTTCTACAAAAATTTCAGATTCAAAATATTGAACAAGATTTGAAAGAGCTTGCTGCTTTGCCTTTTGAATGGCAATCTCTTTGTCATAATATTCTATTTCAGCTGTAGCATAATAAAATATGCCATTATTTACAGTTTTTATAATATCTTTATTAGAATTAACGGAACATCCTATTAGTATAATAAGTATCAGAACATTTAGTATAAAGAATTTTTTCATTATTTTATTCTCCTTCTTCTTTCAGTTTTTCAATTGTATAATTTAATATTTCATCCAAAGAAATTGTTTTCTTTATTTCATTATATTTATTGTTTTCTTTAATTAATTTAAAGAATAAATATGGATCATATATTGCAATAACATGATATTCCCTTAATCCCAAAGGTAAATCTATATAATACTTTCCTATAATAATGGTTCCATATTGAATTTCATCTGAAATTGAAAGGAAAAATTTTTTGTATGTGTTATATCTTGTATTATCTAAGCTATTACTTTTTTCCAATACAAAAACTTTAGTTTTTAAAAACATGGAAATTTTTTGTTGAACATCTTTAAATGCTTGGTTGAAATTATCATCTATTAAAATACGCCCTCCCGTACTCATTCCGTTAAATACAATTAATATATTTTTTTCTTTTAATTCTTTAATCCGGGAAATGATGGAAAGATTTTTTTCTACTATTTCTGCATCATATGGTATTTTTAAGAGGGTTATATCATCAAGAGTAAAAAATTTTAATCCTATATTATTTTCTTTCTTTTTTTCTCTTTTAAAAATATATTCAATCCCGCAACCAATTTTGTGCTGGCTGGATAATGCATAGTCTAAAAATAAATATGGATTAAAAATATTTCCATTATATTTGGCATAAAAATTTATACTATTTAAATGTGTCGGAAATAAATTTTTATTATCAATGCTCATTCCGATGGAAATTAAATTAAAATTGAAATTTAACAAATGGTTATATAAAATATCGGAAACAAAATTTTTATTATATTCTATTGAATTTTTTATATTAAAGTTATATTGAAGGTTATATAAAGAAATATTAAAAAGAGGCACTAATAAAGAAACTTCTCCATTTAAATTGTGTAATTCAAGTGAATAAGAAGAATTGATTTGAAATATAAACTCATTATTTTTTAACAAAATACTATTCGGGAAAAATTTTATATATATTAATATAAAAAAAAATACAGCTAATTTGATTTTCATGTATTTTCAACTCCTCAAATAATCAAAGTCTACCGAGTGTATCCTCGATAGACTTTTTTTAATTATACTACATATTACTTTTCGGCTTCTTTGAACACATCATTAAGCATTTTGAATATTTCTTTTGATTCTCCGCCTATCTTCTGAATATTATTTATAAGTTGAGAACTTTCAAAAACTTGAATTAAGGCTAAAGGATCATATACTAAGACTTCGTAATATTCTGTTAGACTGTTCTTTGGTACAAGGTATTTGGCAATTTCCTTTACACCAAATTGCTTTGATTCAGAAAAATTTTTTTGAATACTTTTCATTGCTGTTGTGGAAATTTCCTGTAAATCAGCATTGTCATTATTTTGATTTAAATTGCTTATGTATCCATCGACCTTCTTTTTGAATACTTCAACTTTATTATTTAAATATTCAGAAATTTGAGCCTGAGCATTCATCTTTGCTTTTTCATAACCACTGGTCTTGGAAATATTTCCTGCAACAGAATATCCGGTAAATAAAACCAACATATTGTTTTCTTTGAGTTCTTTAATTCGGTCTGCATAAGATTCATCTATATATTCAACTATAGCTTCTTTAGGGATGCTTGAGATCACAACATTCCCTACTTTTAAATGTTTTACAGGAGAAAATAATGCTGAACATGAGTTCAAGATACCTATAATAAGTACAAGTAAGAAAAAATAAGTTACACTCTTTTTCATCATAATTACCCCCTTTTAGAATTTTATAGAACATACAGATTTATTATAATAACAAGGAAATTATAATTTTATTATTCAAATAAATTATTTTTTAAATTAAATTATAATTTTTCTTAATAATATAATTTAATTATACCATATATCATATTATTCAGTCAATGTGTAAATTTTTTGTTTTATATATTTTTTTATTTTACTCTTTTATATTTAGAAAAAATAAATTAATACTTATTGGCATTATATTTTTTATAGCGAATTTTCCATTTATAATAAATTAATTAAAAAATTAACGTTATTAATATATCTTTGATATGCTAATTATGTTAGAATTTCAAAGAATAAGAATCATTTTCAGGTTATAACTTTATTTTACAAAAAATTCACCTATGTTTACTCAAGATTTATTATATCACCTTTATTAATATTTTGTCAACACTTTTTTATAAAAAAAGAACTGCTTTTTCAGCAGTTCTTTTTTTAATATTATTTTAATATATATTTCTTTTTTAATTTCGTCCCGATTTTGACAACAGAATGGTAAATTTTAAATTTTACAATCAAGTTATATCTAAATTATTTACATGTATTATTTGTATCCTCTAATTACAAAATCATCAAAATATGTAGGAATATCGT